>CAIOYH010000014.1 GCA_903862465.1 uncultured bacterium
CACAAAAATGAGTTCATCCGTCGAAATATCATTTTCACAAAAATAGGAAAATCTATTGTCCTGACCCCATAAGAAGGACAACGAATATTGAATGTATACTTTTATCAGTTTGCATTTAAAATTGTATAAAATTAAATTGCGGTAACTAATCAGTTTTAAAAAAGTAATCGATATTAACAATTTTGTCTTTGAAATTAACAGCGTTTTCTATTTTATTTCTGTGATTTTTTCAAATCTCCGGGATATTAACAAAATGGGTTCATAACCCCTGATAAATAAGCGATTGCGTTCTTTGAAATAATGGATTTCAGGATTAATTTTGCAGTATAAATTATGCAAACTCCTGAGCAGATAATTATCGGTGAATTGAAGCGTATCATTTTGATGCAGGCTCAGGAAATTAAATTGTTGAAAGCCAGAATCACTGATCTTGAACAAAAACTTGAACGATACATTAACCGAAAAGATAGTAACAATAGCTCTCTTCCACCTTCTAAGGACGAGAACCGACCACCAAGGACAAGCAGTCTTCGAGAGAAAAGCGACCGCAAAGTAGGAGGTCAACCCGGACATGAAGGTAAAACACTTGAGATGACAGAAAATCCGGATGAGATTATTGAACATCGTGCTTGTTTTTGTCCTGAGTGCGGCAAAGATTTGATTAACCGGCCATTTGAGTTTTTCGGAAAACGTCAGGTCATTGACATTCCAACAATCAAACAAATTGTTACCGAACATCAGGTTTACCGGTGTATATGTGCCTGTGGGAAGATAGTAGAAAGTGAATTTCCTGATGGTGTTGATTGTCCGGTCAGATATGGCAAAAATATTGAAACGCTCATAGGGTATCTCAATGTCAGGCAATATCTTCCGTTCAAAAGACTTCAGGAGATGTTGCATGATCTCTTTGCGATTCCAATTAGTGAAGGAGGATTGCATTGTTTGCTGAACCGGTTGGCATCTAAAGGAGTTAACGCCTATGAAATGATCCGACAAAGTGTTTTGAATAGTCGGGTCATTGGAACAGACGAAACGGGAATGAAAGTCAACGGGAAAAAATATTGGTTCTGGACATGGCAAAACAAACACGCTACTTTTATTGTCGCATCTACTAACCGTGGAACATCTACGATTAATGAACATATGAACGGAATATATCAAGATGCTGTACTTGTTCATGATTGCTGGAAAGCACATTTTCAAACGCCGGTAAACAAACACCAGTTGTGCACAGCTCATCTGGAGCGCGAAACCAAATATCTTGAGGAACGATACAAAGTGGTCTGGCCGGTTAGATTCCGGTGCATGCTCATGGATGCACAAAAACTTAAAAAGAAACTTGTCCCTGCTGATTATTATTATCCGAACCAGGCACGAAGCAACTTGGAAAGAGAATTGGACAATTTGTTGTCTGAACTTTTGGATCCAAATCACAAAGAGATGATTACTTTTCAAAAGCGTATTATCAAGTATCGTGATCATGTCTTTACCTTCCTTTATCATCCTTCAGTTCCTCCTGATAATAATGGTTCAGAGAGAGCCATCCGAAATGTCAAGGTTAAACAAAAAATATCCGGACAGTTCAAAATATTTAACGCTGCCGAAAATTTTGCCATCCTGAGATCCATTATTGACACTACCATAAAAAATGGACAAAATGTGTTACAAGCACTGAGTGTCATCGCCGATTATAAAAATGACTGATTAGTTACAA
>CAIOYH010000015.1 GCA_903862465.1 uncultured bacterium
GGAGCCATTCATGTTGCAAACGGAGGAATTCAGGTTGCAAACGGAGCCATTCAGATTGCAAACGGAGCAATTCAGGTTGCAAACGGAGGAATTCAGGTTGCATTTGGAGCAATTCAGGTTGCAAACGGAGCAATTCAGGTTGCAAACGGTGTGATTCATATTGCAAACGGAGCAATTCAGGTTGCAAACGGAGCCATTCAGGTTGCAAACGGGGAAGAATGGAAATGAAGTGGTTTTTTAACAATATATATCATTCGAATATATTGTTAAACAGGATGTTATATCAATTGTTCTATTGTCGAATTGCACTATTGTTTAGGGTTCTTAGTGTTTCTTAGTGTTCTTAGTGCCTCCGTGGTTTTAAAATTTACACAGAGATACACAGTGAAAAAGGAGCTACACAGAGACTTTGAAATATCAAATCTAAAATCTCAAATCTCAAATCTTACTTCGAACCCTGAACCCTCTCCACCACCCTCACCAACAGTTTGGTCACATTTTCCACATTCTTTTGAAACACCTCCAAGATGGCTGCCCAGGTGACAGGTTCTTCGTCCATTTTCCAACAATCGTAGTCGGTGCTCAATGCGATGGCGGCGTAGGGGATGGCGGCTTCGTTGGCTAACATACATTCGGGGGCGGTGCTCATGTTAATCACGTCGGCACCCCATTGGCGAAACATCAGGGATTCTGCCCGAGTGGAAAAACGCGGACCTTCTATGGTGATGACGGTGCCTGTTTGGTGGAAGGGGAATGCCAAATCGGCGAGCGCAGCTATGATAAGGTGGCGCAATTCGTCGGAAAAAGGTGTCGCCATGCCCGTATGTATGGGTTGATGTGGTTGAAAACTGTCGTGAAAGGTGTTGCTGCGGAAACGGGTGAAATCAATAAATTGGTCTAACACCACGATATGTCCGCGTCCGATGTCTTCGCGCATACTGCCGCAAGCCGTTGTGGCGATGATATGCGTGCAGCCCGCTTGTTGCAACGCCCAGATGTTGGCACGATTGTTCACATGCGTAGGCGGGATGGTGTGCTCTCTGCCGTGGCGCGACAAAAACACCACCTCCATGCCCAACATCGTCCCTTCCAACAAAGGGGAACTTGGCGCGCCATAAGGCGTTTCCACGATGCGTTCTTTGGGATTCTTAAATATTTCCAGTTTCTCGAGACCGGAGCCTCCTATTATAGCTAATTTCATGTTTTAGTGATTAAGTTGATTAGTTGATTAAGTTAATTGAGTGAGTACTTAGAGTGCCTAAAGTACTTCAAGTGCCTAAAGTACCTCAAGTATTTAATGTACTTCGAATGCGTCGGGAACTTTAAGTACTTCAAACTTTAGGCACTTTAAGTACTTCTTATTTTCCCAACTGCCGCTGTTCTCCCTCGTCCTTATTTATAAATCCGTTCAAAATGCTGCTCACAAAGGTAACCACCAAGCTGAACAGCAGTGCCCACCAGAAGCCTTCGACTCTGAATTTGTTTTCGTCAAAAATTTTGGCAGCCAACAACACCATCAGGGCATTAATCACAAAGATAAACAAACCCAAGGTCAATATGGTGGCGGGAATGCTGATGATTATCATCAAGGGACGCACGAAGGCGTTCAGAATGGCAAGCGTGAAAGCCACCAAGATACCCGTATAGAATCCATCCACATAGATGTGGGGATGCATCAACCAAGCTGCCAACATCACGGCGCAGGCAGTGAAAAATACTTTAATAATAAATCGCATAAATATAATTTAGCCACAAAATTACGTTTTTTAAAAGAATTTGAATGTTTTTACTTCGATATTTCTTCTTTTTTTGTACTTTTGACTTCATGATACTTTTACGAAAAATCTTTTTACTGCTGTTGCTGTTGTTTTGTGCCCAGGCGAAAGCTCAGTTTTATGACTTGGGACAAGACCCTGCCTCCGTAAAATGGAAGATGATAAAGACCGAACATTTCAAAATTATTTTCCCTGCGGAGATAGAAACCCAAGCGCAGCACGTTGCCAATATGATGGAGCAAGCCTACGCGCCTTTGAGTGCCTCGCTCAAATCGAAACCCGTGAAGATATGCGTGATACTACACAATCGCGCCATCATCTCCAATGCCGAAGTGCCTTGGGCGCCCAAACGGATAGAGTTCTACACCTGCCCGTCGCAGGATGACTATCCCCAGCCGTGGCTCGACCAGTTGGTGGTGCATGAGTTTCGCCATTTGGCGCAATATTCCAAAATCAATAGCGGCTTCACCAAAGTGCTGTCCTATTTGTTCGGACAGCAAATCACGGCAGGGGTGATGGGTACGTTTGTGCCGATGTGGTTCATCGAAGGCGATGCGGTGTGCACCGAAACTTCCTTCAGCCATTCGGGTCGCGGCAGAATGCCCTCTTTCGAGATGGAGTTGCGGGCGCAGGTGGTGGACAAAGGCATCTATCGCTACAACAAAGCGGTGTTCGGCTCATTCAAAACGTATATCCCCGACCGTTACATTTTAGGATATCATCTGGTGGCTTCCGCCGAAAAGCATTTCGGCATTCAGGTGTGGGAGCAAGCCATGAATCGCACTGCTAAGCTGCCTTTTATGGTGGTGCCTTTCAACAGTGGCATCCATAAGGTGAGCAAACTCAGCAAGGTGGGCTTGTACAAATATTGCCTTGGAGAATTATACTTGGCATGGAAACAACAAGATGCGGCAGTGAAAAAGACGCCCACTACGGTACTTTCAATCCAACCGCATAAACGCTACACCAGCTATAACAATGGAAGCTTTTTAGACCATAATGCTTATTTGGCTGCCAAATCAGGCATCAATGATATCACCCGCTTTGTGAAGATTGACAGCTTGGGCAAGGAGCACCGCATCTTGACGCCCGGCGATTATTTCCCCACATCTATATCTCCTAACGGGAATAATATATTATGGTCGGAAGGCACCGTTGACCCGCGTTGGGACAACAGAACGTATGCCGTGATTAAATCGTATGATGTGCTGACGCATACCTACAAACAGCTAACGCATCGCACACGTTATTTTGCCCCTTCGGTGAACAATAAGGGCGACAAGATTGCCTGCGTAGAGCAGTCGGTGGATGGCAAATCCTATATTGCGGTGCTCAATGCGGCGACCGGCAGCTTATTATATCGCGTGGCTGCCGACACGGGCGACTTCCTCATGTTTCCCGATTGGGCTGATAACGATAAAGAAATTGTGATGGTAGCGCTCAATAAAGATGGCAAACGCATCTGCCTTATTGATTCCAATAATCATATGCAAAGTTTGACGCAAGCAAGTTTCACCGAGATGAATCAGCCGCATAAATTCGGCAATCATGTGTATTATATTGGAGCATATTCGGGCATTGATAATTTGTACGTGATAGATATGACTACCCGCAAAACCTATCAGGTGACGTCTTCCCGATATGGATTGACCGACCCTGCGCTCTCGCCCGATGGCAAAGAGGTGTTGTATTCCGATTATACGGCGGATGGATATCAATTGGTGAAAAGTGTCATTGATTCCTCGCAATGGATTCCCCTGCCGGATGTGGTCAACAGTTCGGTGAAGCTCTATGAGAGTGTGGCGCAACAGGAAAGCGGTGTGTTGGATTTCTATAAGACGGGGCAAACCACCTTTCCCACGAAGAAATACTCCAAGCTGCTGCATCTATTCAACTTTCATAGCTGGGGACCTATCTCGGTGGATGCCGACAACACGACGATTAAACCCGGTTTTGAAATCATGTCGCAAAATGTGTTGAGCACCAT
Organism: uncultured bacterium; assembly: GCA_903862465.1. Taxonomy (GTDB): domain Bacteria; phylum Bacteroidota; class Bacteroidia; order Bacteroidales; family CAIWKO01; genus CAIWKO01. Next base: position 3,763 of record CAIOYH010000015.1, read on the forward strand.
GGTGGCGAGCGCAGGCTACGAGCATGATTGGCTGCAACCCACCCAAGGTTTTTATGCCAAGGTGAGCTATCGGGGATGGTATCCGCAAATTGATTTGCAAGTCAACTATCAACTGAACAACAAAGATAATGTTCGGTCGGATGTGTTTTCCGCGCAAGCTATAGTCAAGGTTCCTTTGAAGCTTAACAAAGGGAAGTATTATATTTTTGTGCAGCCGCAAATGGCGTTTGCGTTTTATGATCTTATTCCACGAAAGAATTATTCTATGGAATCCTATTCGGGATATTTTCAAGCCATGGAATATCGCCTATATGCATATCATTTGTTGAAGACTTCCGAAAGGGATATCAACCCTCGTTGGGGGCAGTTGGTGGATGTGAACTTCCGCCATACGCCCTTTAGTGGGAATAATTTGGGGAATATGCTTTCCGTTGAGACAATGTTTTATTTTCCGGGCATTGGCAGGCATCATAGTTTAAATGCTTACGTGGCGTGGCAACGGAATGATGCAATACATTATATGTTTAGTGATATTGTCAGCTTTCCACAAGCTATTGATATGAGTGGGTATCATCAGTTGTTGGTGGGCAAGTTGGCGTATGAAATGCCTTTGTTCTATCCCGATTGGAGCATAGGTTCCATCTTATATATCAAACGTTTTCGAGCAGGTTTGTATTATGACCAAGCCATAGCACAAGATTGGCTTAATGGTCTTACTACCTATAATTCTGCCGGTGTATCGCTGTTGATGGATTTTCATGCCTTACGTTTTTTAGCACCATTGAGCCTTGGCGTTCGGACAACGTATCGGTTCTACGATGGAGCCTTCATATCTGAATTGCTCTATAGTGTCAACTTTAATCAATTGGGATTCAAACCTGCCTTTTCGCGCTTTAAAAATTAGCATCTATGAGACTATCAAAACCTATACTATTATTATATGTAATATGCCTATTCAGCGCGACTGCGTTATTTGCCCAAGCGGATAGCAGCGCCCTGAAAGTGAAATATACTCGCGACTTTAAATTTAATGAAGGCATATATGCTACCTTTGCTGAGTTCAAAGACAATGCACCTTCCATCACCATCTTCACGGCGCAAAAGGAGAACAACAATTCGGGCACCGAGACCTTTGTGTTGAAAGGCACTTACATAGATTCAACAGGCAAACAGAAAACAATCTCTATTAAGAAATGCTTTGGCTTCTACAAGAATGGCTCCTTGTATTTCAATCAAGGGGATTTTAGCTATTATCGGATGTTTATCGTGGGTGCTTTATCTCATTTTATGATGTATAAACAAGGCTTTCATCAGGATTTCAACTCCTTCGACGAGCCGTCGAGTTTGGTTTTAAACTCAGATGAATATACCGAATATCTTCTCGATTTCGAAACAAGTGCCACCTTCCAATTCACCTATCAAAACTTCAGAGACTTTCTAAAGACACACGATGCCGACCTATATCAGGAGTTGGAAAACACCAAACACAAACGCGATATGATACATCACTTTTTGTTGATGTATAATGAGAAACATGGGATTTACTTTCCTGTTGAATAAGTGCCTAAAGTACTTCGAGTATTTAAAGTGCCTAAAGTACTTCAAGTATTTAAAGTGCCTAAAATTAATCCACTATTAACTATTATCTATTAACTATTCACTATTAACTATTCACTATTATCTCTCATGTAGCCCACATTCTTTATGCCCTGCATCTTCCCACCACCATCGTCCGGCGCGAGCATCCTCACCATCAATCACTGCACGAGTGCAAGGGCAACAGCCTATGCTTTTAAAGTTCTTATCATGCAATTTATTATAGGGCACATGTTGGCTGCGAACAAAACTCCACACATCTTCTTCTGTGAGTTTGATCAATGGATTCACTTTCAATAAATCATATTCATCATCCCAATCAAAGATCTGCATATCGGCACGATGCTCCGATTGACCGCCACGCAAGCCCGTAACCCAACAGGTCTTGCCTTTTAAAGCACGTTGCAAAGGTTCTATCTTGCGGATATGACAACAGAGTTTGCGGCTTTCAACGCTTTCGTAAAACAAATTAACCCCTTTTGTGTTCACCATAGTTTCTACATGAGATGCCTCAGGGAAATAGATGTTGATTTGAATATTATATTTCTCGCGGGTGCGTTCCATCAAGCTATAGGTTTCGGGGAATAGACGTCCGGTGTCTAAGGTAATGAACTCAATAGGCATCTTGTCTGAAGCTATAATATGCGTCAGCATTTGGTCTTCCACACCCAAACTCGTGGAGAAAACTACGCTTTGTCCGTAGTGTTCACAACAATAATGCAGAATTTCTTGCGCAGAAGCATGGGCAAAGTCTTGATTGAGTTGTGTGATTTGTTGCGCTGTCATAAGGCGATTTATTTGTTCATGAAATATTCTAAGGTGCCTGTTTCGTCCACTTGGGCACCTCTATCAGTGTTTTGCACGGTGCAGCAGGGATGCAGCGCATCGTGTTCAAACACGAGTATGTAATTGTTGTCGGCAGCAACTTGGAGAAACTGCTGCTTTTCTTCCAAAGATAACAAAGGACGCACATCGAAACTTGTGAGAAAAGGCAACGATAGATGTGCAAAGGTAGGAATCAAATCTGCCACATACGCCAAGGTTTTGTTTTTGTATTGTACCACGGGAATCAACTGCCCATCCGTATGTCCATCCATCAGATGTAGGAAAATATTCGGTGTGAAGTTGCCTTCCTGCTCAATAAAATGCAACTTGCCCGACTCTATCAAAGGGTTTAGGTTCTCTTTATAATAGGATGCTCTCTCACGTTGGTTAGGCTTTTGCGAAGCGTCCCATTGTGCCCGCGACACCCAATAGTTGGCATTGCGAAACACAGCGATAGCTTCCCCATCGTCATTCTTGCGGAAAGCGCCCCCACAATGATCGAAATGCAGGTGGGTGAACACCACGTCGGTGACATCGTCAGGACTTATCCCCAAATTGGCAAATGAGTTGATGAGGTTATCGCGATTGGCGACATAATAATATGCGAGGAGTTTATCTCTTTGTTTGTTGCCGATACCCGTATCAAAAAGTATTAATCGGTCGCCCTCGCGCACCAAGAACAAACGCGTGGCAATTTCCACCATATTGTTTTCGTCGGCGGGATATATCTTATTCCAAATAGACTTCGGAACAACACCAAAACAAGCTCCCCCATCGAGCTTAAAATCTTCGGCATGAATTAAATTTACTTCCATTTTATTTATTAAAGAATGCAAAAATACTACTTTTTTAGGAATTAAGGTTTTTATGTCCCTAAAGAGACGTCTCTTTTCTACCACAAAGACACCAAGACACAAAGAAACACAAAGAGATTAAGAACTTTTCCTTTAAACAAGAAACACATTCGTCAACCTTATGTCTCATGCCTTTGCGCCTTCGTGCCTTAGTGTCTTTGTGCCTTCGAGCCTTTGTGTTCTAATTTCTTGGGTCTTGGAATTTGGTTCTTGGTATTTTGGGTCTTCCAAAAGAAAAGGCTGCCCCATATCCGAAACAGCCCATCCCTCCCCATAAAAAAACTCCCTTCTACTGCACCAACGTCATCTCATCCACTAAGTTTTTCGCGCCGGCATATTTGTCAATAACGAAAAGCACATAGCGTATGTCAACGCAGATGGTTCTTTGCAGGTCGGCTTCGTAGGCTATGTCGCCGCTCATGGCTTCCCAATTGCCGTCGAAGGCGATGCCGATAAGTTGTCCGTTGCCATTGATAACAGGGCTGCCTGAGTTGCCGCCCGTGATGTCGAGGTTGGCAGTGAAACATACGTGCATATCACCGTTCTGTCCGTAGCGTCCGTAGTCTTTTGCCTGATACAGTTGCTTGAGTTTCTTGGGGACAATAAATTCATCGTTGGTAGAATCTTCTTTCTCCATCACCCCTTTCAGCGTAGTGAAATAATTATAATGCACCGCATCCGCAGCGTCATAATCCAACACTCTGCCATAGGTCATGCGCATGGTTGAGTTGGCGTCGGGGGCATATTTCTTGTCGGGATTCATCTCGCGCAAGCCAGCCACGAACAAGCGATTGCCTCGGTCTATCTTCGACTGCAAATCGCCCATAGATTTATACAAACCGCGGATACATGTCACCATCGAAAGCGTGATTTTAAATCCCGGGTCGTTCACAATTGCCTTATAACTTGGCTTCGCTAAGAAAGCTTCCAAGCGCGCTTTGTCCACAAAGATGGACTTCTCATACACATCCGTAGCCCATTTGTTGAAATCGCCTTTATATTTCTTATCCACCACCGTGGTGAATATATCGGGCAACTGTTCCTTGCTCACATTATCATAATACATCTTCAGCAGGGCAACAAAAAGCTTCTTATCCGTAGGTTGATTATAATCCTTAAAGAACTTCTCCACTTCGGGTTTGAAACCATCCGCCATCGTTTTGATGTCGGGGTTCAGGATAGCTTTCGCTTTCTTGTCTTTGGTATCGTTTTGCGTCTTCAGTTTCATATAAAGCTGAAACGCTCCAAACGAAAAATACATAAATTCCGGACCTTGAAACGCTGCTTCCTCCAAATATTTCATGCTGAGGTTATATTTCTTCATATCCGCATACCCTTCGGCTATTAACTTCAGCGCTTCGCCATATTTCGCTTTGCGCGCATCGTCGGCATTCACCCATGCGGTGAATTGCGCTTCAATTTGTTTCTTTTTGTCATACACATCCAAGCGTTTCAAACCCTTCGATTGTCCGATGAAATACTTCCAATAGTTAGCCGATTGTGCATATTTCGAAGCATATTGCAATTTGATTTTCGGGTCGAGGTCCATATCTTCTTTCATCAAGGCAAGCTTTTTGGTACGTATCGAAACCGTCGTAGGGTTCGATTGTTCCAACGCCAACTGCACTCCGTAGGAAGTCAGATAGCGATCCGTAGTGCCCGGATATCCCCAAATCATCGCGAAATCATCCTTCTTCGAACCTTTCAGCGATACAGGCAAATGATATTTAGGTTTCAGCGGCACGTTCTTGTCCGAATAATCCGCGGGGGCACCGTCTGCGCCTGTATAAATCCGCAACATCGAGAAATCGCCCGTATGGCGGGGCCACATCCAATTGTCCGTGTCACCGCCAAACTTGCCTATTGCCGAGGGCGGTGCGCCACACAAACGTACATCTTTATACACCGTATAAACAAACATATAGAACTCATTGTTGTTATAGAAACTCTTCACATCCACCACATATTTGCCTTTTTCAGCAGCTTGTTTTTCCAACTTCGTCGAGATTTTTTTGATGGCAGCATCGCGTTCGTCTTCCGTCATTTTGTTGGTCAGATGGGCAATCACCGTATCGGTCACGTTTTCCATACGCACCAAAATGGCAGCCGTCACCCCCTCGCAGCGCAATTCTTCCTTTTGGCTCGTCGCCCAAAACCCATTGGTCAGGTAGTCGTGCTCAATGGTGCTGTTGCTCTGAATGGCTTCAAAGCCGCAGTGATGGTTGGTCAACAGCAGCCCTTGGTCCGAAACAATCTCGGCAGTACAAAAGTGCATACTCGGATTTTCCTTGCTGCCCAAGCCCACGATGGCGTCCTTCAGCGAAGCATTGTTCACATTATAAAGTTCGTCGGCAGTCAGATGCAAACCCATCTTTTGCATATCCACATAATTCAATCGGTCAATCAACATCGGCAACCACATCCCCTCGTCGGGCGGATTTGATGCAAAAATACGCACGCCAAGCGTCGCGCACAACAATAAAGCAATACATAATTTTTTCATAGCTACATTTTCAATGATTCATAAATAATTTTCAGTTTGCAAAGGTAAATAATTTGCCGAATTGAAACGGCATTTTTCTTAGTTTGGTATATAAACCAATTGCCTCCCTTTGGAAATATCAAGCTCCAAATTCCAAGCTCCAAATACCAAAAACCAAATACCAAATACCAAAAATTAAAACCCGCCCTTAAATTCGTAATTCGCCCATTCGTAATTCGTAGAGGCTTCTTGGAATTTGGATCTTGGATCTTGGAGCTTGGATCTTAAAAATTTGGGCGCCTCCCTGCGGGTCGGGCTTTACGCTGCAAGTCCTCGCGCCTGAATAACGGCGCTGTGGGCTTTACGCTCCAATCCCTTGCGCTCCGTCTCAGGCTTCAGGCGGTCTGCCTTCATTTTTAAATGTCTTTTCTTTGGATGCTTGTGCTGCAAATTAAAAAGGCAACAATCGTTTGCGTCCACTTGCGACTCACAAGTCCATCCATACGACCGTTTTTATGCAACGGTGACTCACATGATGATGCATACGACCGTTTTCATGCAACGGTGACTCACATGTTGACGCGTACGACCGTTTTCGTGCATCGGTAACTCACATGTTGACGCATACGACCGTTTTCGTGTAACGGTGACTCACATGTTGACGCATACGACCGTTTTCGTGCATCGGTGACTCACATGTTGGCGCATACGACCGAAATGCCCAAATACAGTTGTCGCGGACAGTTCCGCACGAGCGGAATGCTCCAATACAGTTGTCGCGGACAGTTCCGCACGAGCGGAATGCTCCAATACAGTCGTCGCGGATAGTTTCGCACGAGCGGAATACTCCAATACAGTTGTCGCGGATAGTTTCGCACGAGCGGAACGCTCCTAAACAGTTGTCGTGGACAGTTCCGAACGTGCGGAATGCGTCCATATCTTATCGGGAATAGTTTTGCTCGATGAAGATGCCCCAATACAGTTGTATTTGCCTATCTTGATCGATGAAGATGCTCCAATACAGTTGTCAATTTGGAGCCATCCATTAGATTTCTAATATCTTACACTTATTCCATAATCAAAATCAGTGCTCAATAGATCATGTAGGGTGTATTTGAGATGGACGGTTTTGTCGTCGTTTTCGAGTTTTGCTTTGCTATTGCTGACTTTTTTCACTGCTCGCGGGAAATTATAGATGGATTCGAAATTTACATATTGATAAAACATATTGCTCACCATATTGCCTTTGTCTTGCGCCACGTATTTCTTTAAAAACGGGGCAAAGTTCATCCGAGATAGTTTGTGTTTCGACACTTTGACAATATTAGGCATTACCGCAAGTTTCTTCTGATTGAAAAGGCTATAAATGGCATTGTTCAATGCTTTTGAGTTTTTAAAATCAAAACTAATGGCATACACTCCTTCGTCGTCGTCTGCTTTGGTTTGCAGGTTGCTGATTCCTTTGTTGGTCTTCAATAAATTCTTTGCCTCTAGCGGCACTTTTTTAATTTGGTCGAGGAAATTGGTACCGCTCTGCTGATTGATGGCTTTACCTATTTTGCCCAAATCAATTAATAGAGCAATGTTGCCGCCACCGTTAGCATTGAGCGTTATGGTTTCTTTGATTTCGATACACGATTGTAGCAAAAATGCAATGCTCAAGAGCATGATTAGTTTCTTCATAAAATGATTTTGAAAGCAAAATTAGTCATTCTTGGCGTTTCTGCAATAAATAAAAAAACAAAAGCCCTGTTTTTAGGCAGGGCTTTTTGCAACCAAACAAGCAATCGTATGAAGTTTGCTTTGAGACGTTCTTAGGTACTTTTTTCAGGATTAATCGTTGAGCAACTGAAATTCGAAGCGATAATATTGTGTGGTGCCCATGTAGGATGTTGGGTTTTCTAACACTAGCTCTTTCAATTTGTTTTCAACATATTGTTGCAAATACAATGAGTTTGCGTTAATTTCTTTTACCGTGATTCCACCATCGGCATCCACATCGAAAGCCACAACCACGAAGCCCGTCAAATTGTTTTCCTTGGCAAATTCAGGATAAACGACATGCGTTTTCATGACTGTTTTTAGGTCTTTTGTTTCTTTTGGGTTGCTAATTCCGGCGAAACTGATTTGAGCAACAAAAATCAATACTACTACTGCGCTAATTGATTTCATAAATTTTGAAGTTTTCATTTTTCTTAAAGTTTTTTAATTAATAATGTTTTTTTGTTTGTTTTTCAATCAGACGCCACCCACATTAGTAAAGTTACAAAACTTTCAAAAAAAAATAAAAAGAACAATATACTCCGAA
>CAIOYH010000016.1 GCA_903862465.1 uncultured bacterium
ACCATCATCGTTGAACGTATTATTAGCTCATTTTATAAACTTTAATTTGATATATATGAAAATGAAAAATTACACCAACACCTTCTTTTGCAAATCCGCGGCTGTGCTGCTTTTCATGGTCTTTTGTTTTCAGGTTGGCATGGCTCAAAATGCCACTACCACCACCTCTCAAGAGGCTAAAGATGCCCAAATAAAAAAGGAAATAGCTACCTCCAACAATGGGAAAATTGTGATGCGAGTGGCACTGAAAGGTACCAATGATAAGACTGCCGTACAAGGTACATCAACAAATGTATTGATATATAATACTGCCACGGCAGGCGAAAGTCCTTATCATGTGTATCCCGGATATTATTCTAATGTGGGAACCACCGAACAACCCAAATGGAAAAGAGTGGACGTTACTTTCCAACCTGCCGCGAAATAAGTATCCATGATGCATTTGTTCTAAAATCTTTTTTCCAACACCTATTATATCCGAATCTTGAAAACTAGAGTTGCCATACTTGTTACGTTTATCTTTAGCCTGCTATGTTTGCGACAAGCGGAAGGGCAAGGCTTCACCACCAAAGGAACTGATTTTTGGTTTGCATTTATGGAGAATTATCTTGGCGAAGATACTATTGGTTCGGATAGGATGAAGGTGTATATCACTACCGATTTCCAAACAGCCACAGGAACTATCTCGGCTCCTTTAGGCGGTTGGTCACAGAATTTTGTGGTGCCTCCCAATTCTACTGTGGAGATAACCATACCTACAGTTATAGCCATGTGTACCCGATCTGATACCATCGAAAACAGAGGCATACATGTGGTGTCCGACAATCCTGTTTCGGTCTATCAGTTGAACTATGTGCAATACACCTCGGATGCCAATATCAATATTCCAACAATTTCTTTAGGCAAAAGTTATCGCGTGACTACCTATCAGCCTTCTTCTGCGAGCATGGCTTGGACAGAAGTGTCTATCTCCGAACTCGTGATAGTGGCAGCTTATAACAACACGGTGATTCGCGTGGTGCCGAAATGCAACACACAAGGCGGACATGGCGCCAATGTGCCTTTCACCATCACGCTGAATCAAGGGCAAGTCTATCAAATAAAATCCTACCCTTCATCACAATATAGTCTCACGGGTACGTTGGTTGAAATTGATACCAATGCAAACGACAATTGCAAAACCTTTGCGTTGTTCTCGGGCAATTTGTGTGCTTTTGTTCCCGGTGATTCTTGTTGTTGTAATAATATTTGTGAACAAATGATGCCCATCAACACATGGGGAAAACAATATGTGACCGTGCCCCTTAAAACGAGAGCAAGTGATGTGTTTCGATTTGTTGGGCAAAAGAATGGTACGATATTTACCATCAATGGTGGACCACCGATTGGATTAAATGCAGGAAGCTATTATGAGCAAAATATAGCAAATGCTAGTTTCATTGATTCTAATTATCCTATTTCGGTGGCGCAGTTAAGCAAAAGTGCAGGGACGGATGGCAATGTGAATTCCGATCCGTTTATGATTATGTTAAATCCTTTGGAGCAAACCATCAGGCGCATCGTGTTTAATTCATTTGTCACTTCTATCATTTCTGCCTATTATGTCAATATAGTTACTAGAACGGCTTACACCAATTTGGTTACTTTGGATGGGACGGGTATTGCTGCTGCTTTTTTACCTGTGCCGGGCAATCCTACTTATTCTTACGCACAGAAAACAATTTCGCAGGGCAATCATGTGTTGAAATCGGATAGCGGATTGATAGCGAATGTGTATGGTTATGGATATTACGAAACGTATGGATATATTGCAGGAGCCACTGTAAACAATTTGGAAATAACCTATAATGTGATTTCGCCTACCGATACCGTTCGTTATTATGATTTATTGGACACGATTTGCAGAGGCACTCCTTTGACTTTTGCAGCCTCCCACACACCTTATATCACTGATTATTTTTGGAACTTTGGAGATGGCTCGCCTATAGTGCATGGGCAAACGGTTACGCACACCTATACGAATGCAGGAGATTTTAAAATTACTTATTACTATCAACGTAACAGTATTTGCGCATTGGATTCTATTGTGTGGACCATACATATAAAATGTTGCAACCCGCCTCCTGTTTTAAATGCTACATCACCTTTATGTGTGGGTGTGCAAACTACCATAACAGAGACAGGCACCACGAGTCCAACTGCTACCTATACTTGGGATTTTAATGGGGGAACAATAGCCTCCGGAAGTGGTCAGGGTCCGTATCAAGTATCATGGAACGGCATTGGTTTTGATACCGTTTGGGTGTATGTTTCAGAGCCGAACTGCGAAACCGATTCGGCATCTTATATCATAGAAGTGAAACCCATTCCAAGTTCAACTTTCTCTTTGGTGTCCCCTTTATGTGCAGGGGAGCAAATCCCAATAGTTTACACAGGCAATGCCTCTGCCGGGGCGAATTATGTTTGGGATTTTGATGGCGGCAGCGTGGCTTCCGGAACCGGACAAGGACCCTATGAAGTGATTTGGACTACGGGCGGAACTCATACGGTTACGCTTACGGTAACAGATTATGGTTGTTCATCCACTTCCACAGAACCGGCATCTATTTATGCACCCCCTTATCCTCACTTCACAGCGAATCCTCAAACAACCTTTGTCGATGAGCCTTTGATTCATTTCTTTGATAATTCAACCAACACTTCCACCTGGGAATGGAACTTTGGAGATGCCTATTCAGGTTTCGATAATTTTTCTACCCTGCCTTCTCCAATGCATACCTATAATACCGCAGGCACTTACACTGTGTGGTTAATCGCTGTGAGTCCCAATGGATGCATTGATTCGGTTGCCATGGATATTCAAATATTGGAATATAACACCTTTTATATTCCCAATGCTTTCATACCGAATGATAATCATATAAACGATATTTTTGAGCCTTATGGCATCAATCTGAATTATACTTTATATATTTTTAACCGATGGGGCGAGGAAATATTTAAAGGAGAAAACAAAGGATGGGATGGCAAATACAAAGGCAAAAAGGTGGAGCAGGATCTTTTTGTATGGCGCTTAGACTACTCCTTTTCTGATAAGTTGCAAAAGGTGGCTTATGGCATAGTTACATTATTGAAATGATACATTGATACAAACTAAAACAAACATATTATGAAAAAGATAGCTTTACTATTTTATGCTTTTATGCTTATTGGGTTTTGTGCACAAGCACAAACTAACATTTTAGTGTATTCCGAGAATTTCGAGAACGGTGCGCCGAGTGTAGTGATGAATACTACCGATGTGGGTTCCAACACAGGTTCTAATATGTGGATTATAAATAATAGTTATAATGGTGCACCATTATATCCCAACACCACGGATGAGAGTGTAACCGTAGGCGGCACCATATCCTTTGCTCCCACAAGCAAATATCTCCATATATACCCCCAACCAAGTGGTATCACTAATTGTAGTTATGACCCAACTGCTGCTTCTGACCGCTTTGTGCGCATCACAGGTGGTATGTGCACAAGAGGTATGTCGGATGTAAAGCTTACCTTCTTTTATTTATGTCAAGGTTCTCCAACCGCTTATGGCGAGATATATTATAGTGTGGACAACGGTCCTTGGACATCTACAGGTACACAATATAGCAGTCAAGCCATTTGGCAATATACCATCATACAAAATCCTGCTTTCAACAATGTCAATAGTTTGCGCTTCGGCATCCGTTGGGTGAATAATGCAGGCTCGCCTCCTGGTGAAATGGCATTTGGCATTGATGATATCTTTGTTACGGGTTTCTTCGATAATTTTGTCACCAATTTCAATGTCATCATTGATTCTGTGATACCCAATCCTATTTGTCAGAACTTCAACCCAACGATTTATTATCATCTAACGGTTCCTATCTGCGGAAGCGGTTTCTATGAAGTGCAATTGTCGAATGCTGCCGGTTCGTTCACCACACCAACCATTTTGGATATATATATGTTTTCCAATTCCATGATGTCGGGTACAATTCCTTGGTCAACCATTCCAAGTAATACCCCGCCCGGGAGTTGTTATAAGATTCGAATACACTATTACTTCACCGATTATTCTTTGAATTTCTATAGCAATGCGAGCCCATGTTTTGTGGTGCAGCAATGTCCCAACACAGTCAGCACCTTGCAGCCTGTCGTGACTATGAGTTCAGATTCCTTATGCGTGGGGAGTGTCATTGATGTGCCGTTTTATTCCACAGGGGTTTTCCTGGGTACTAATAAATATATTGCACAGCTTTCCGATTCAAATGGTTTGTTTTCGGGCAACTTAAACGTACTAGGTTCGGCAACCAACAGCACCACCTACGACCCTGCTTTGGGTTCTTCTCCTGGTTCTGTTTCGGGTTTGGTGAACGAAAATAATCAACCCATACCGGATGGTTGTAATTATTATATCCGTGTGATATCTACCAACCCTGCTGCAGTGGGAACTTCTTGGGGACCTTTCTGCATCAAACATTGCGACATTCAAACCAATCATACCCTCGACATTCATGCTTGTTTAACCTCTACGCAAGGATATGATACCACGGTATATGCCAACATCCATTTTTACGATTCCGTGGGCAATGTATCTATCTACAACCCCTTGAATAATCAATTTATGTTGGAAGTCCACAGCTCACAAAACTTTGCTGTCATTCCTCCTTTGGGAGGCTTGGGAAGCATCACGGCTGACAACGACACCACTTTGCACATACACGTTCCGAATGCCACACAGTTAGGCACTTTGGGACTGCAACCCGGCTTATACTATTTGCGCATAGTCGCCACCAATTCCAATCACCCTTGGGATGTCAACGGCTCATTGATACGGCTCTTGATAGGTGCGCCCGCTGATGATCTTTGGATTTGGCAAGACCCACCTGATTCAGTACTCTGCGTGGGCGATGCTATCTACTTTTATCCTATCCCTTACAATTCCGGACCTCCAATGAACTCAACCTATCAATGGTATTTGAATGGCTCGCTTTTTTCTTCGGATGCTGCCATAGGTATATTGTTCAACGGTGCAGGAAATTATAACTTAACGGTGCAGGAAACCAATTATGGTTGTCCGGGTCCTGTCGTGCCCAACTCTGTTTCATTGCAAGTCTTAGCACCTCCTTCAGTTGCCATCATCGGACTTTCGCAGGTGTGTCTAGGCGACACGCTATATTATCACGTCACTTTCCATCCCAACTATTATTATTCGTGGACTGTTTCGGGAGGGCAGATTATAGATACCGCCAACAATGAGCTGTATGTGCTCTTCGACACGGAGGGCGTCTATACCATTGATTTGCTCGTCTTGAATCAATGCGGGCAAGCCATAGGGCATCGAAATATTATTGTTACGGCGCATCCCGATGCCACCTTCACCATCATGCCCGACACGATTTGCTCGGGCGACAAGGTGTTGATAAACTATACGGGCACATCCATCGCGCCTTTGGTTTACGCTTGGGATTTCGACGGAGGAAATGCCAATCCGGGGGGCAATCTTCCCGGACCGCATGATGTTTCGTGGAACAATGCGGGCTTGCATTCTGTGGTGCTCGACATTTCACGCTATAGTTGCCACACAAAAGATTCCAATTATATCTATGTGAAACAAAAACCCATTTCAAATTTCCATACAGATACAGTGTGCTATGGAACACCAACGGTATTCACCGACAGTACGCAGGGCAACCCGCTTACGTGGTTGTGGAATTTCGGTGATGGCAGCCCCACATCCTCTTTGCCAAGTCCCTCGCATTTATATGCCAATTCAGGCAACTATAATGTGCAACTGATAGTGAGCAACGGCGATTGTACCGACACCGTAGGGAAAACCGTAGTGGTTAGTCCTCCGCCTACATTTACTGCCGAAACGCCTGCTTGCATTGGTGCCGAATACACCATTACCTACACCGGCAATGCCCCATCCAACACCATCTACAATTGGAACTTCTCGGATGCCACAGTACTCTCCGGCTCGGGAGCAGGTCCTTACACCATTATGTGGAACAACCCCGGCACATTTCCTATAAGTCTATCGCTAACACCAAACGCATGCCCCGTCACCATTGATTCAGTTTTAGCGCAAGGCTGCCTCATCACCATCCCCAACATCATCACGCCCAATGGCGATGGCATAAACGATGTGTTTAAGATTAAAGGCTTAGAGTCCTTCCGCAATTCGCAGTTGTTTATCTACAACCGTTGGGGCAAACTCATCTATAAAAACGACGACTATAAAAACGAATGGGACGGCGGCAATCATGCCGACGGCGTTTATTTCTATGTGTTGGAGATGAAGAGTGGCACGTCTTATAATGGGACTATCACGTTGATGCGCTAGGCGAGGGGAGAACCATTTAACCACGGAGACACGGAGGACACTGAGAAGCACTAAGAATTTGTTAGATTTTTGGGGGCTTGCTGACAAGGTGTTTTTTTGACTGACAAGGAATTTTTTGCTTGCGCGTTGTTTGTTTTTGCTTGCGCGTTGGAATATTTCCTGTTCGCGTTGATTTTTTTGGGTTTCGACAAGGTGTTTTTTTGACTGACAAACGATTTTTTCCGTTCGCGTTCGAATATTTTGCTTGCGCGTTGCAATGTGGAGCTCGCGCGTTGGTTACTTTAGCTTGCGCGTTGCTGTATGGAGCTCGCGCGTTCGTATCTTTTGCTTGCGCGTTGTTTGTTGGAGCTTGCGCGTTCGATGTTTTTGCTTGCGCGTTGTTATCTTTTTGACCGACAAAGAATTTTTTGCTTCCGCGTTGTTTGTTTTTTGACCGAAAAGGCTATTTTTGGGGTGACAAAGAATCTTTTTGGCTGACAAGGAATCTTTTTGGCTGACAAACTGTTTTTTTTCCCGACAAAGTGTTTTTTTGCCCGACAAACTGTTTTTTTGGCTGACAAACTGTTTTTTTGCCCGACAAACTGTTTTTTTGACTGACAAGCGTGTTTTTTGACTGACAAGGCTACCGGATGTATAACTGATGTTACGCAAAAAAGAAAAAACCTTATTTTTCAACCTTTAACCTTAGTAGAAATGATAGCCACCACAACCCTAACCTTATTACCTTATCTCCTCATAAATAAGGTAATAAGGTTAATTTTATCTCATTTCCCTTTTCTACTAAGGTTTAAAAAAAATAAAGAAAATAAGGTTAATTTTATCTCGTTTCCCTTTTCTATTAAGGTTTAAAAAAATAAAGAAAATAAGGTTATGCGTAACATCAGTGATGTAAGATTTCTCTGAAAGAAGTAGTTTGCAGGGCTCCTGTTATTACGAAAAAGACTGTTTTATTTGTTTAAATATTGTTTTTTTTAATCAAAATATTTTTTTTTTGAAGCTAGCGTATTTTTTTTAATTTTAAAATCATTGAATTATAGATGTTTCGGAGAGTCAAGAAAAATAATATGAAAATAAGTGAAAAAAAACTTGCTTAGTAATTAAAAAAAAATATGTACTTTTACACCCTGAAATTTTTACTAAATAATTAAATAGGAGGCATACCTAATGAATGATAAATTAAACGAAGATTTGAACCAATTATTGGTTGTTGATGGTGTTTGCGCGGCTTATCCATTAGCCATGGCAAAGATACCACAAATGGTTTTGCACAAAGCAACGCTAGAAGAAATTATTGAGAACATAAAACAAAAAGCACAAATAACCGGCACGCCTTTGCAGGGGTTGTATGTTGTTAAAAGTACTTCCAAAACGGACCTTGTGTTAGTTTCTGAAGCCGGTTGTGCTGCTATACGTTCTTATGCAAAAAGTATTAATGATGTGGATCTTTTGACAACTGCTAAATATAAAGGTTATCAGTTGGAGAAATTGCACAAAAATGACCTGATTACCGTTAGCACGAATTGTCATGCAAAAGCAGTTTTGCTTGGTGCTCTTTTAGTACCTCATGGTTTTGCTGCTACGGATATTACGGAATGGGGGCATAGCATCACTGCTTTTAGTGCTAGTGCTGATGTTCCGGCGGTGAAGGTGGAAATTAATAAAAGTAATCTGGCAGGTTTGGTGACTATGGTTGCGGATGGCTTGCGTTGGGTGCGGACTACGATGGACGACACTGCTTTGGGATTTAAACGGAAAGACCCTGATTTTTTTCAACTTTATACTTTTGCACGCGAAAAACATCATCAAGCACATCATCATCGCCCTGTGGTGGAAGGTGAAATTATTACACCCGGTGAATATTATTTGGATATTTTAAGGGGTGGCACGATAGTGCGGGTTGGATTTCCGATTTTGCCTGACAAAACTTATTTGATAGAAAATGTGAAAAATTGCCGCCTGCGTTTTTGGACACAGGCAACACCGGATGCTCCGACGGAAATACCCGCAGAAGCAGGCATAATGGAGATAGGCGAGGAGTTGGAAAAGACGGGAGCGATTTTGGGCGCACCTGAAAAGCCTTATATGTTTTTTGGGAATGAGAGTTTGGGGGAAGATGGTGGGGTGGCTATTAATATTGTGTAGGGAAATGAAAAATGAAAAATGAAAAGAGAAAAATTTGAACCCAATACCAGCAGAACATGGGCATGAGTCTAAAGAAATATTTGCGACTTAGGTGGAACCTCAACCGAAAGGAGAAATCCGAGCGAGCGGGGAGTGAACTATGAAAAATTGATGGATTAATTAATAGACATTTTATATAATGAAAGACGAACAATTAGCTGAAAATCTTAATAATCTTAAGGAGGAACTTAAAGAAATAGTTAAAGTTGAAATTAAATCTTCAATCAGTAAAAAAGATAAATGGGACATATTTCATATTATTGCAACACTTGTTATTTCCTTTATAGGCTTTTCGATTATTCCAATAGTAGTTTCTATTTATGGAAATAAAATTCAAGCTACTTTTAAAGAGAGTGACATTAAAATGAAAAGATTTGAAATTTTTTCAAATCAATATCCCAAAATTATTTCAACTGATTCAAATGAAAGTAAAGCAGCATGTATTTTAATAGGAGAATTAGCAAGCCATGATCCAATTATTGATTCTCTTTATATTGAAATTTTAAGTATCTTTAAAGTACGTTCTAAAAAAGATGCGTCTAAAGACTTGGTACAAATAATAACAGATAAACAAAGTAGCGCATCATTAAAGAGAAAAGCCAATGAAATTTTAAAGGAAATTACTGACACTATCCAAAAAGTTGCTTTGCCTGAGATACCAAAGGGGACTGGCATGTCACCAATATATAAAGACAATATATGGGCTATTGAATTAACTAAAACTAGTCAAGAGAATATTGACCGCATTGATAAAATGTTCAAAACGCGTGAAACGTACATTTATTTAATTACATATAATAATATTAAAGATCGTTTGGAATTAAGAATGAAACCGCCATGGACATGTAAGGATATTAAAATTTCAACTGTTAACAATACTAGCGAGTTGGTACTTTATTTAAATCACAATTAATATAAATTAATCAAAAAGAGAAAAATGAAAAGAATGTATGTGATTTTAATTGCAGTAATTAGCTTTACGGCAATGACAGTTTTTAGTGCAGAAATTTATTCTAAGAGACAAAACCTTAGATTTATGCCTATTATTCAAAACAGTTTTGATCCTTTTATTGGATCAAGCCCAACTAATCAAGCTGATACAAATATATTATTAACTGTTCCACCTGTTAAGTGTGGAAGAATACCATGGAATGACCCAATTATTACGAATTGGCTAGAACAATATAATGTTGGCAATGGCGGTCCAGGCATCTCGAAATACACATTTTCAGGCTGGATTAGTGGTTTTAATAAAGGATGGAAATTGAAAGTAATTATTACAACCAACCAAGATTGGCCACAACCCATTACTCTTGATGATAATACTGGTAAATTTGATGGTGTAGTCTATTTGGATGATGCAAGTCGAGTAACCACCCCGATTAAAATTACTCTATCTAATAGCTCAGGTATTATTTTAAAAAAGTGCGTCATTACTTTAACACAGTAATAAATAATTAGTAGTTTTTATTAAAGTGAATACTTTATTCCTTAAGCTTTTCCTATGCAGATTACATAATAATTGTTTACTTGTTTTTTAATATTAAAACCCTATAAATTAGTCGGATGAAATTACTATATTATGTTTTTGGTTTCTTTTTGTTGGCAGTTTTGATGTCTGCAAGTATCGCAAAGTATAACTTTAAGGAAGAAAAAGATTTGTTTGAAGAATATAACAAGAAGTTCCAAGAAGCTGAAAGAAACGTGTTTAAGTTTGAACTGAAAAAAGAAATTATAAAAAATGATACTACAATCAGTACATATACTCAAAAAGGTAGCTATTTTCGTATTCAGATTTATAAAGCTATTGGGAGTCAAGAACTTTATTTCTATGAATTTGATAAACTTTTAGCAATTGAAACAAAAGAATCTGGAAAAAACTACTTTCTAAGGAAGTATTTTAGAGCAAATAATAAATTATTTGCAATTTCTTATTCATCATTTAATGAGCTAGCGTCTGTAGTATATTATTCAAACGAAGGAAGCAGTTTAGGTGAAGAAAAGAATTTGATATTACCGACAACAATATTCTATGTTTTATACTAATCTAAAAGTAATTTCTTCGTACATTATTTTGACCTTGGTTATTCATGTAGCTATTTCTGCATGTTGGCTGAAGTATTGTGGATTAACGTATTCAACTAGTGCTGTTATTCAATTTGTTTTAGTACAGGGTATTAGTTTTTATATCTCATTAAATATTGTTGATATTATTTTTGCATTATTGTTACCATTTAAGGCACTGCATAAGATAGGCGAACTTGAAAACGAACCAAAAGTTGCTTTACTTTACACTGTATGTGATGATCATATTATAGAAGCACTAGCCTCGCTTACAAATCAAGATTACTCTAATTATCAAATTTTTATTTTGGATGACTCTGAACTTTTTGAGAAAAAAAAAGAAATTGATGAATTAGCGTTACAATATGGATGTACTTTAATTAGAAGACCAAGTAGGCAGGGTTATAAAGCTGGGAATTTAAATAATTGGTTGAAAGTATATTCTACAGACTTTAAATACTTTATAATTGCAGATTCTGATAGCGTTCTGCCAGGTACTTTTATCAATGAAGCATTAAAATTTGCAGAATCGAATGCAAATAAAGAAGTTGCTGTATTTCAATCAAAAGTTTTATTTTGGAATACTCACATATATTATTCTAGAATTATGAATATTGCACAACCTGTCTCTAATTTTATTTTAGAAAGACTTTCTCAAAGGGATTTGACTTATTCAAATTTTGGTAGTAATGCCATTTATCGTACTAAAGAAATCAATGAATGTGGAGGTTTTTCTGAAAACTATGTTGCTGAGGATTTTGCATTACAATTAAGTTTGGCAAAATCTGGATATTATTGCAGAGTAATAAATGTAGAATCATATAGTGCGCATCCGGAAACTTTAAGCAAAGCGAGACGAAGAATTCAACGTTGGGCTTCTCAGACCATTCAACTTCTGAACTTCCCTTCAAAAGGAATACCATTACAACTAATTTTAGCCACAATAAAAAGTACTTTTTTCTATTGTGTATGGCCCTTTTACCTTTTAGGGTTAGTTTCACTTTTATTTTCTTCAATTTTTATTTATCAATTTTATACTATATCTTTTAAAGAAGGAATAATTTATGGATTTTATGCATTTTTTCATCCGATAGGAATCTTACTAATAGGACTATTTCTTTTTCAATTATTTATTAGAGGATTCATTTCGTTTAAATTAAAAATAAAAATCAGTTCATATCTTATGAATTGTATTTATTCTATGGCTGAAGGATTTTTTTTAATCATTCCAATTACGTGGTGTATTCTTAAATACCCGATTTCTCGTAAAGTAATTTTTAATCCTACTAATAAAATGCCTATTAAAAAAGTAGCAAATGAGGGAGTTATTTGGGGTTTCCTGTTTTGTATGATTTGGCTAACTGTTATTATTTCTATTTTTTTAGCGCCAAATATTTTTTTACTTAATTCATTTTGGTTAGTACCTGCAGTCTTGTCACCTTTTTTATTATGGAAATTAAAAACAAAAAGAGTATAA
>CAIOYH010000017.1 GCA_903862465.1 uncultured bacterium
AGGTATTTATTTCTTTACTGTTGAAGCAGGAGCAAATAAAGTTACCAAAAAGATTGTTATTGAATAATCGAAACTTATTTGATAAAAAAAAGCCCGATATTTGTTTATCGGGCTTTTTTTTTGTGTACCTTTGATGCATTAATTAATATCAACAAAAATGAAAATTACATTTTATGGTGCTGTCAAAGAAGTTACTGGCAGCAAGCATCTTCTGACAACGGACGATGGCAAAAAAATACTATTAGATTGTGGCATGTTTCAAGGGAAAGGAGAAGCAACCGATGGCATGAACCGTAATCTGGGTTTTAATCCCAAAGATATTGATTACCTTATTTTATCTCATGCCCACATCGACCATTCCGGTTTGATACCTTATATTGTAAAAATGGGATTCGAAGGGATGATTATATGCACTCATGCTACGCGTGACCTATGTGCTATCATGCTCTTAGATTCGGGAAGAATTCAGGAACATGACACGAAAACGCATAATAAAAAACGTCAAGCGCAAGGTTTGCCACCTGTAGATCCCATCTATTTGGCTGATGATGCTGTAAAAAGTATGCAGCAGTTTGTCAGTATTAGTTATAATCAAAAATTCAGAGTGACAGATAATATTACTTTGATGTTTACGGATTCCGGTCATATCTTGGGCAGTGCCGCAGTGAATCTCACGATAAAAGAAAATGGTAAGATTCTGAATTTTTGCTATACGGGCGATATCGGCAGACAGACCAATAGCATTTTGCGCAATCCGCAAGCTTTTCCGCAAGCAGATGTTATCGTTGCTGAATCCACCTATGGAAATCGTTTGCATGACATTCGCCGCGAGGCACAAGACAAACTCTTGAAGGTGGTGGTGAACACCTGCGTACAGAAAAAAGGCAAGCTGATTATTCCTTCCTTTAGCGTTGGGCGGACGCAAGAAATCGTGTATGCTTTGAATCAATTGGTGATGGCAGGCAGGATGCCGAAAGTAAAAACTTATGTTGACAGTCCGTTATCGGTGAATGCTACCAATATTTATCGCATGCATCCCGAATGTTTCAACAAAGAAATCCTGCATGTGATGGAAAAAGACCCTGACCCTTTCGGATTCAACAATTTGTTTTACATACAAAGTATAGAGGATTCGAAACGTTTGAACGAATCGAATGAGCCATGTATTATCATTTCGTCATCGGGCATGATGGAAGCCGGACGCGTGAAACATCATCTAGCAAACAATATTTCAAATCCGAAAAACACCGTGTTGGTTGTGGGCTATTGCGAGCCTTCTACCTTGGGAGCCAAGATAAAACGCGGCGAGTCGCCTGTGTCCATCTTTGGCAATTCGTATGAGGTGAGAGCCGATGTGGAAGCTTTAGAATCATTCAGTGCACATGGCGATTATAGCGAAATGATAGTATATATGAGCTGTCAGGATAAGAAGCAAATCAAAAAGATGTTTTTGGTGCATGGCGAGGAGCATGTGATGGAGGATTATAAAAAGATATTGGAAGAAAATCGTTTCTCAAACATACAAATTGGGGAAAAGGGTGTGGAGTATGAGTTGATGTAGGGATTAGTACTTCAAGTGCCTAAAGTATTTAAAGTGCCTAAAGTACTTCAAGTACTTAAAGTATTTAAAGTGCCTAAAGTATTTAAAGTACTTCAAGTTGAAAGTTTATCAAGTTATATAGTTATAAAAAGAAAGGCTTGCCATAGTTTTGGACAAGCCTTTTTTTTTGTCGTGCAGTGTGGAAAATCTTTTTTTTAAGGCACAGCTTTTTGCGATATACCCGACGGAGGAATAGGGTGATGCTGAATGGGGTTTATTATTTCTTCCGACATTATTTTATTTCTTCCGACATTATTTTATTTCTTCCGATATTATTTTATTTCTTCCGATATTATTTTATTTCTTCCGATATTATTTTTTATCTTCCGATATTATTTTTTATCTTCCGATATTATTTTTTATCTTCCGATATTATTTTATTTCTTCCGACATTTTTTTATTTCTTCCGAAACTATTTTACTTCTTGTCAAATTATGCTTATTCTTGACAAGTTCTGCTTATTCTTGTCAAGTTCTGCTTATTCTTGTCAAATCAAATTATAAGTTGACAAATCCAAAATAACTTCAACCACTCCAATAACTTTAAAACGTAAAGTACTTAAGGCACTTTTACCACCCTTTTCAGCGTCAGCAAATTCATCGGGTTGCTGCCCAATCCGCTGATGTTTTTCTGCGTAAATCGCAAGACGATGTCATAATAAAGTACTACTACGGGCGCTTCTTCCATAATGATGCTGTCCATTTGGGCATATAGCAGGGTGCGCAAGCTATCATTGGTTTGTGTGCGCGATTGTTCGAAGAGTTTATCGAAGTTTGCGTTTGAGAAATGGGTATAATTGGGACCTTTTGGGCAGAAATTCTTTGAATAAAACAGGGATAAATAATTTTCCATATCGGGATAATCGGCTATCCACGAGGCACGGAAGAAACTCAGCTTCGATTTGGCAATCATCTCGCGCAAGGTGGCAGGCGGATTCACGTCCACCTTTATCTTGATGCCGATTTCGCCCAATTGATGTTGCAGGTATTCGCACAAATCCAAATAGGAAGAAGTGGTGGAAAGCACGATCTCGGGCAATCCCTCGCCATTCTTATAGCCCGCTTTTGCCAACAAATTCCGCGCTTTCTCAGGATTATAATCATATCCTTTAAATTGCGCCGTATCATAGAGCGGCATCCCAACGGGCACAATGCCATAGATTCCGGGAGTTCCGATGCTGTTGCGCAGATATTTTATCATCTTTCGGCGGTCGAAACCATAATTGATAGCTTGCCGCACCTCTTTTTTCAACAAGGGATTCTTTGCATTGTCGGGCAAGGAAGCATCCACCAAAAAGCCCAAATATTCTGTATTCAGATACGGTTGAAGATTTAGGTTGATTCGGTCAGCATATTTCGGATTGAGTTGTCCTTTCTTTGTTATCAATTCATCAATATAGCTTGGCGCGATGCCCGACATAAAATCTAAATTGCCACGGATAAACTCCAAAAAAACAGATTGTTTGTCCACCACAAAAGAAATGGAAACGGCGTCCAAATACGGCAATCTTTTCCCCATGTCGAATTCAAAATAATGGGGATTCTTGACCAACACCAACTTCTGATTCTCTTTCCATAACTTTAGTTGAAATGGTCCCGTTCCGACGGGATGTTTGCGGAAGTCTTTGCCATAAGATTCCACTACTTCATGGGGAACCACAGAGCAATACTGCATCTCTAACAAACTTAAAAAAGGCGGAAAACATTGTTTCAAACTGATGATAAAAGTGGAATCGTTGGGTGCCTGAAAACTTCCATTGCCCAAAGAATCTTTTGCCACATCATTAAAAATCCAAACACCCGGAGACGCATTTTGCTCGCTCAATATCCTATTAAAACTATAAACGAAATCGGAAGCCACCACCCTCCTGCCCTTTCCTTGCGGAAACAAAGCATCATCTTGAAAGAAAACATCACTACGTAATATAAAGGTATAATGAAGCCCATCGTCAGAAATAGTCCACGATTTGGCAATGCACGGCTTGATACGCATGGAATCATCGGGCTGCACCAAACCGTTATAGAGTTGATTGCATGCCCAAATTTGCGCTTGGTCTTTGGCAAAAGCAGGGTCAAGCGTGCTGATGCCGGCGGATTCGTTGTAGCGAAACACCGTCCGAGTATCATTTTTATCAGATGTATTCTTGCAGGAATACAGCGATGCTATGACGATAAAACTGAGTAAGCATATTTTAATGTATGACTTCATAAAATTAAAAAGACAAAAATACGCAAAAAATCATTGCATCGAGGGGGCAAAGCATGAATAAAAAACATTTCTTTGTTAAAAAAACAGATTCAATTATCAAATATCCATAATAAGATTGTAATTTTGTCGAAAATATTTTTCATGACACAAGTAGCTTTACAACGCAAAAAGATTCGCACCGCCCGACTATCCATCTTTTCAAATACTTTTTTGATATTGATAAAGCTTATTGTGGGCATTCTGAGTGGTTCTGTGAGTATTATTTCGGAAGCCATTCACTCCGCTATGGACTTGATGGCAGCCGTTATCGCCTTCTTCTCCGTAAAGGTTTCCGCATTGCCTCCTGATAAAAAACATCCGTATGGTCACGGCAAATTTGAGAACGTTTCGGGCGTTATTGAAGCCTTGTTGATTTTTATTGCTGCCGGTTGGATAGTGTATGAAGCCATTGAGAAGGTACTATCTCCACATATGCCGGATTTTTTGGGATTGGGCGTTTTGATTATGGCAGTTTCGGGTGGGATAAATCTTTTCGTATCTCGACGTCTGTATAAAGTGGCAAAAGAAACAGATTCCGTTGCCCTCGAAGCAGATGCCCTGCATCTAAAGACGGACGTTTATACCTCTTTCGGTGTTGCTTTTGGTTTAGTACTTATTGCAGCCATCTTTCTTTTTTGTCCTTCGGGATATTTATGGGGTTTTAATATAGCCCTTATTGATCCCATCGTTGCCATTCTTGTTGCTATTCTCATAGTTCGCGAATCGTTTATTCTACTTAAAAAAGCATACATACCTTTATTAGATACTCCTTTGCCTGAAGAAGAAATCAATATTATTGAAACCACCATCAATCAACATCTCACAGCCGAAATGGGCTACCACATGTTGCGTACGCGTAAAGCAGGGAATATGCGCTATGTTGATTTACATTTAGAAGTCCCGGGACATCTCAGTGTGATTGATTCCCATAATTTATGTGATCAAATTGAAGAAGAAATTAAAAGCAAACTGAATCATATCGAGGTGTATATTCATATTGAACCCCTGTCTTGATTTTCGATTTGTGATTTTAGATTTGAGATTGTAGGTTTGTGATTTACGATACAGCCTTCATTCCTTTGAATTAGGAGCTTGTAATTTTTATTGAAGAAAAGTTACACAGAGATACGCAGAGAAAAAAGAGATTCACAGAGAATTTTTAGGTATTCGTAATTCGTATATTAGTAATTCGTAGTGGGCAAAACCTTGGTATTTGGATCTTGGAATTTGGTATTTGGATCTTAAAACTCGGATCTTATTCCACTTCAGAACTCTCATTTCGCACAGGACGTGCAACAACTTTATTCTTCCATCTGCCCGAATAATAATACAATCCCGAGGCTATCATACCAAAGCCCCAAGCAATCGGAACACTCCACCATATACCATTTGAGCCATATTCTTTAGATAGGAAATAAGCTATCGGTATTCGTAGTATCCATAAAGAAAACAGCGTGATAAACATCGGAATCAAAGTATCCCCCGCCCCTCTAATAACTCCTTGCGTGATAAACATGGTGGAGAATACAACATAGAAAGAGCAAACGATAATCAGATACGTATGTCCGATATGTATCACGTCGGGGTCTTGATTAAATAAGGACATGATTTGAGAACCAAATAATATGGCAACTATCGTTGTAACAATCGAGAAAATAGACGTCATCAACAAGGTGCTTCGATATCCATTCCTAACACGATGGAGTTTTCCTGCGCCCATGTTTTGCCCAACGAAAGTGGATAATGCCATGGAGAAATTCATGGCGGGCAGCATGGCGAAAGAATCTATACGTCCCGCAACGGTATAAGCAGCAATAGTGTTAGTACCAAAACCATTCACAAAGCGCAACAATGCCAACATGCCCAAAGCAACAAAAGTCTGCTGCAAACCTGATGGAATTCCTATCTTCAAGCTTTTACTAAAGATTTCTTTATGGAATTTGATATCCGTCAAGGAGAATTTTAATATATCATGATAACGATTCAAATAAATCACTCCCAAGAAGAAGGCAACTCCTTGCGCAATAACGGTGGCAATTGCAGAACCTTTTATGCCCCATCCAAACACTTTCACGAAAAGTATTACTAAGACAATATTCAACAATGTAGATATAACTAAAAAGTAAAGTGGAGTCTTTGAATCTCCCAAACCTCGGAGTATAGAGCTGATAGCATTGAATCCAAACATCAGTATCAAACCATATAATATGATATTGAAATAACTGACGGCATCCGCAATAATAGTTTCAGGCAGTTGCATCAAACGAAATATATCTTCGCTAAATAAAAGCCCAACAATGGTGATGATTATGGAGGAAAAGAAGAGAAAAATTAATAAACTATCAATTGCCTTTTTGACGTTTTTGAAATCTTTCGCGCCAAAGTATTGTGAAATAATAATTGTGGACCCCATAGAAACGCCCACCACCAAAGAAATCAACACAAAAATCACCGGAAAGGAAGCCCCCACAGCAGCCAATGCTTCTTTGCCGATGTAATTCCCCACAATGATGCTATCAACGATATTATATAGCTGTTGAAACACATTGCCCAACAACATGGGTAATGCAAATAATAATATTACTTTGCTTTCTTTGCCTACGGTTAAATCTTTCATTCTCTAAATAAGATTGCAAAGATACGCTTTTGGACGCTCATTGAGCGTATAAAGACAATCTTTTTAACTTAATTTAAGACGTATGTCCTTTTTTCTTTGTAAATTTGCATCCTAATCTTAAAATTAAAGAAAAATGAAAAAAGTTTTATTTATTGTTTTTGCATTTATTGGAGCGTATTCCTATGCTCAAACGCCAATCACATTAGGTTTAAGTGACATTGGTGCGCCTATTCGCTCGTATGATCAAAGAGTTGATTCTTTGGTTAATCCGGCAATTGTACCGGGTGCTCCTGCAGCCAATGTTGCATGGAATTTCAATTTGCTAAACGCAAATTTAGATTCAAATTCTATTGACCTTATCAACAATGCTTCTGCGCCATTTGTTTCTTCCTTCCCCGGAACTAATTTCGTGGCTTGGTATAATCATTCATTGAACTATTATTATTTTGACAGATCGGCTGCCGGCTTAGTGATGCATGGTGTGGTTAGCGATTATTTAAAAACAGGCGATTCCGTGAAAGTGATTTTAAGCGTACCTGACACCACGCTGAAATTACCCGGTGCTTACGGTAATATGTACACAACTTATAACTACGGGAACTCTAAATCAAAATGCAATTATTCTATTGACACTGTAGTTATGGGATTTCCAATGACCATTGTGGTGGATACTATCCGTGTGAAGCACATGCAAGTTAAGAATGTAAAGATGGATGCTTGGGGCAACGTAACAACTCCAACTTGCACTTTCCCTGCACTACGTCAGAAGGAAACAGCTATTACACTCGATTCTGTTTGGGGTTATGCGAACGTACCTGCTCCATTACAATCTTACTCAGGATGGAATTTCTTCACTGTGATTAGCGACACAACAGATACCTACAATTGGTGGATGAAAGGTCTTGGCATTCCTGCCATCAAAATGACGATGGTGAAACAAACTCCAATCGTAAACAGAGTAGATTGGGTTTATAATGTATATTTAGGCGTAAACGAAACCGATGCAGCGAATTCAGGTGTAGGTATATATCCAAACCCTGCAAATGATATGCTGAAGATTACGACCACCAATGCTTATAATGAAATGGTGATCTATGATGCATTAGGCAGTGAAGTTGCTCGTCAGAACATGCAAAATAAAAAGGAAATATCACTCAATGTTAGCACTTATGCCAATGGATTATATTTCTATAATTTAATAGGTAAAACAAATCAAACAAACGGAAAGTTTGTTGTGAAACATTAAGAATTTTTGATTTAAGATTTTTGATTTGTGATTTTCGAATAAAATAGATGACCGTGAATTAAATTTAAGTGGACTCTGTAATAAATAAGAAGCCTCATTTCTAATTAAGAAATGAGGCTTCTTCATTTTAGGGATGTTCGATGTTGCTGTGCAATTTGACAAAATCCCGAAGGGATGACAGTATTATAGAACACAAAATGCAGAGAATACCGAAACCCAGAATGGGTGACATAATAATATCATCCCTACGGGATTAATCTAGGATTGTCTGAATAATCTTCTATAATAATTTCAGTCCTTCGGACTTTTGCATAACATCAGTTATAAGATAACAATAGCAACTTACTACCTTCCTACTTTCGTGCCTTAGTGCTTAAAGCCATCTTCCAAAAAAAAAGAAAGGGGCTTTCGCCCCCTATCTTTATTTCTTCTTTGCAGGTTTGCCTGCCGGAAACAGTACCACTCGCAAATAATGATCTTTCAAAAAATACTTCGCAACAAAGTCTTGAATGTCTTTCACATTAATGGCATTCACTTTATTCGTAAAGTCTAAGATGGAAGACGCGTCAGCCTTGTTATAATACAGTCCTTCGAGTTTGGTTAACCAAAACTTGTTGGTCTTGATGTCCACTTCGCGGGTACGCAACAACTCTTCTTTGGCTTTGTTCAGGTCAGCTTCAACAGGACCTTTCTCTCTGATGTTTTTGATAATGCTAAAACATGCTTTGGTGAGCTTATCCGTGTTTTTGGGTGAGCATCCAAACATAATCATCAACGAGAATTCAGGCGTAGGATACTCATCAAATTGCAATTGCACCTGTGGCGAATACACACCGCTCAGCTCTTCGCGTATCACTTCAATCAATTTGATAGAAACTATCTCTTTTGCCATGCGCAAAGCGAGCAGGTTCTTGTCGTTCCATTCAAACTTTTCGTCCATCACGATGCCCACCATACTCTTTTGGTCGGTTCCTTTTTTCACAGCGATGTCGGTGATGCCCGCAGGGAATTTTGGCGCATTATCTTTCCATGTTTCGTCTTTGCCTGAGGTGGGTAAACTTCCTAAATATTTCTCCAACATCGGCGTGATAGAATCAGCATCCACATTGCCCACGATGAAAAACTTCATGTCAGAGACATTGGCAAAACGTTCGCTATATATCTTATACAATACATCCAAATTCACTGAATTCAACTGTTTGGTGCTTGGAATCACCACCGAACGCGGACTGTTGGAGGTTGCCGATTTCATCAAGGTATCTATAAAAGTATATACAGGGTTGTTGCCGATGAATTTCATTTGCGATTTCATCTTCGACATAAAACCATTGTAGGCGGCGGTATCTTTGCGAGGTTCTTTGCAATACAGATAGGTCAACTGCAGCAAGGTTTCGAAATCTTTGGGCGAGCATTTGCCTTGAAAACCTTCTTTCAAGTCGTCAATAAAAGGGGCTATTTCAATATCTTTCCCTTTCAATTTCTTTTCCAATTGCGAATTATCGAAGGTTCCGACTCCACTTTCGTTGATGACGCTGCTCGCAAAAAATGCCGACACGAAATCGTTATCAGGATACAAAGATATGCCACCCAAACTGTAAGCCGACACCATAATTTCATTATTTTTGAAGTCGGTCTTCTTGATGATAGCTTTCACGCCATTGCCAAAAGTCAATTCCGTGTAGCCTAATTCTTTATTTTCGGTCTTTTTGGTGACTTTTGCCCCTGTGAGTTGTTCTTTCACCAAAGGTTCGGGTTTAAAATTATCCACATAAGGCGTCAGTTTGGCAGTCTTGGATTGCAAAATGATGTTTTTTATATCTTGTTCGGAAGGCAGTTTGATGTCATCTTTTTCGGGAGCCGTCACCACGATGGCGATGTTATCGTCTGTAATCCATGTGCGTGCCAAATTGTTGATGTCTTCAATCTTAATCTCAGGCATTAGTCGTTTGGCAAGTTTGAATTCAATCTTGGCGCCGGGGATGGCATCTTTGTGAAGATAATTCGCCACATATTCTTCCACCAAGTTGCTTGACTCGGTTTTGTCGAATTCTTTGGATGCTTTTTCATAATCGGTGAGCATTTGGTCTTTGAAACGGTCGAGTTCGGTGGAGGTGAAGCCGAATTGTTTCACGCGTTCGTTTTCATTCAACAGTATTTCAATCGTTTTGTTGATTTGATTTTCTTTGGGAACGCCATACAATTCGTAGGCATCGGTGTTGCGCGCCAAGAAATTTTCATATTGGCTGCCTGCCTGTATGAAAGGCGAATCGGCTTTGTCGGAAATCTCTTTGAAACGTGCGCCCAACATCTCATTATAGAGTTGCGCTTCCAAATATTGTTTGTAGTCGTCCACAGTCACAATGCGTTTTGCCAAATGTTTATACAACAACAACACCAATGAATTGGTGGCTTCCTTATCTGAACACACACTGATGAGGGGCTCTTTGTTGGCAGGCACTTCATAAAACACGCGGGGTTTCTCGTTCACGGGGTTTTGGAATCCGCTAAACATCGCCTTGATTTTGGCTTCCACTTCTTTCACATCTATATCGCCCACCACGGCAACCGCCATCAAATCGGGGCGATACCATGTTTTGTAGAAGCTCCGCAAGGTGTCGTGCGTAAAGTTTTTGATAATCTCTATGTCGCCAATGGGGTTGCGGTCGGCATAACGCGAATCTTTGAAAATCACAGGGAAATATTTCTTCTGCATCCGTTCTTCGGCGCCCAAACCCAAGCGCCATTCTTCGGTGATAATGCCGCGCTCTTTGTCAATTTCTTTGCCATCTTCGGTCACATTGTGTGCCCAATCGGCAATAATCTGAAATCCTTTATCATACAACTCCTTGTTATCCGTTGGAATTTTGAGCATATACACCGTTTCGTCGAAGGACGTGTAAGCATTGATGTCGCCGCCGAAAGAAATGCCAAACTTTTGCAGATAATCAATCATTTGATTGCCCGGGAAAGTGGTGGTTCCGTTGAAACACATGTGCTCGGTGAAATGCGCCAAGCCCAATTGGCTCGGATTTTCGTTGATAGAACCCGCATTGACCGCCAAACGCAGTTCCACACGTTTTTCGGGCTTGGAGTTCTTACGAATATAATAGGTCAAGCCATTATCGAGCTTGCCCATGATGACATTGGGGTCCATCGGCAGGGTATCTTTTGGATTTACGATACCTTTTTGTGCATAGCCTAAGTTGATAATGCTCAGCATCATCGCAAAGATTAAGCCACTGATTTTGATTTTGTTTTTTTGCATACCATTCATGTTATTAAAATTATTATTATTGAAACGGGGGTGTAAAAGTACTATTTCTTTATTAAATAGCGATTGTTTTCGGGAAAAATATTTAAAATAAATATCCCAATCTTCTTAATCTAATATTGCTCTAAAGCGTTTTTATATGAAAGTTTCATTTGCTCAATCAAGGCAGGTGGCTCAATGACTTTCACATTTTCGCCATAAGAAAGCAACTCCATAAAAAAATCGTGAGTGATGTAGAGAGTTAGTTTTATCAGCAGCTCATCTTCGTTGTCTTCTAATATCTGTTGTGAGGCGTGCAAGGGTAAGGATTTAATATATTTCCCCTGAAAAGGGTCGAAGGAAAGAATAATCTGCTG
>CAIOYH010000018.1 GCA_903862465.1 uncultured bacterium
TCATAAGCTACAAATTTCTTTAGCTATCCTAGTGGCTTTGTTTGCGTTTGTGCTTTATTCTCAAACGATTGGACACGATTATACCTTAGACGACAATGCCGGAGTTTTTAAGAACAAAGTTACAACGCAGGGCATTGCCGGCATACCAACTTTGCTGACTACGGATTATTGGTATGGTTTTAAAGATACATTTCGCGGTCCGATTTATCGTCCTGCCTCGCTCATTGTGTTTGCTGTGGTTTGGCAATTTTTCCCCAACAGCCCTCATGCATTACATTTCGTAACTATCTTATTTTATGCACTTACATGTTTTGTTTTGTTCCGAGTTCTTTCATTATTATTCAAAAAATACAACCTACTTTTCCCATTTATTTGCGCACTTTTGTATGCCGCACATCCAATTCACACCGAGGTGGTAGCTAACATAAAGAGCTTGGACGAGATTTTATGCTTCCTTTTCGGTTTATTATCAATAGGTTCGATAATCAAATACGCCGACACCAAAGCGCTATCATCCCTGATTTTGAGCTGCCTATTCCTGTTTCTTTCTTTGTTATCCAAAGAAACAGGCATAACATTCCTTCTTATAATTCCATTGACCCTGTTCTTTTTCAGGGATAGTTCTCTCAAAAAAATACTGTCCGTCAGCATGTTTTTGGCAGCCGTTACGATAGTCTATTTTATCATCCGAATGATAGTACTGAAGGATGTTGTGGTAAACCCGACAGTAGCCACCGCCGTATTAAACAACACTTTATACGCGGCTCCCGATTTTCTGAGCCGAGAAGCTACCCCGCTATTTATATTGATGAAATATATCTTTTTGTTGATTTTTCCGCATCCCTTGAGCTGCGATTACAATTTTTCGCAGATAAAAATTTGTTCTTTTACAAACCTGCAAGCCCTTTTAGGACTCGTGATGTATGTCGGCATGTTGAGTTTTGCTATTATTTATGGCAGAAAGAAAAAAAGTATCCTCGCTTTTGGGATTTTATTTTATCTAATCACACTTTCGCCGGTCTCCAACATATTTATGGTGATAGGCGCCACGATGGCAGAACGCTTTTTGTTTATCCCATCCTTAGGTTTTTGCATACTATTGACTTATTTTCTTATCAGGATAACCAAAACGGACTATATAAAGAGTAAATACAAATCTATATCCAACATTTTTTCACAAAATGCAAAACTTTTTGCTATAGTCTTTGTAATTTTAGGATTATATGGCATAAAAACCTTTTCACGCAACAATGATTGGCAAAACAATGTTACTTTATATGCATCTGCCGTCAAAACTTCTCCCAATAGCGCGACGGCAAATCGGATTTACGGTTCAGAATTGACAGATGCCGTAAAAAATTCATCAAATCAGAAAAACAAATTAGATACTTTTGCTATCGCAAAGACATATTTGAGGCGTTCAATAGCAATTTATCCTGCAATTTATGACGCATTTTCCACTTTAGGAAGCATTTATTATATTGAAAATCAAACTGACTCCGCGTTATTTTATTATCAAGAAGAATTAAAATTGCGTAAGGATGATGTTGATGTAAACTATAATGTGGGCATCACGCTTAACAAGATGGATAGAAACGCGGAGGCCATAAAAGCCTTGCTCCACACCATTGCGTTAAGTCCTCAGCATGAAGATGCTTACTATTATTTGGCGGCATCTTACACCAACCTGAATGATTTTCAGAATGGCTATAAATATTTCTCGAAAGTCATTGAATTGAATCCAAAACGCGGCGATGCTTATTATTATTGCGGACTGATTTTGAAAGAATTGGGCAATCCATCTAAATCAAAAGAATATTTAGACCAAGCTGCCGCATTAGGTTATGTACCAAAGTAAACGACATCAAAACACGACGCCCCCAACTCCGAACTATGAACTCCGAACTCTGAACTATGAACTACGAACTCTGAACTCTAAACTACGAACTCTGAACTATATACATCGTGAATCGTTTTACAACTCCCCTATTCGCCAAAACACGAATCATCAAGCCAAGCATTCCAAAGTAAGATATATTTTGAAGATTTTTTTCCATTACTTCAATAAAATTTTGGATATTTGCACAGCAATTTACAAACAATTTATACTACCTGAAATATGAAACAAGGAAAACCAAAAGCAAAGTCGGTTACTTTACCCAATGCTGCCGATGCAAAATCTCATCATAAGCTACAAATTTCTTTAGCTATCCTAGTGGCTTTGTTTGCGTTTGTGCTTTATTTCCAAAGCATTGGATTCAATTATACCCTAGACGACCATCCCGCAATAGATCAGAATAAATTAACCACTCAGGGCATCGCCGGCATACCAACTTTGCTGACGACAGATTATTGGTATGGCTATAAAGATGAATTTCGCGGTGCTGTTTATCGTCCCACCTCGCTAATTTTGTTTGCTGTGGTGTGGCAGTTTTTCCCCAACAGCCCCCACATCCTCCATTTCATCATGGTTTTGATGTTTGCCATCAGCTGTTATTTTTTGTTCAAGACACTTTGTGCCATGTTCAAAAATTATAATCTTCTGTTCCCTTTCATTTGCGCACTTTTGTTTGCGGCACATCCTCTTCATACCGAAGTTGTCAATAGTATCAAAAGTATGGATGAAATTCTCTGTCTGTTTTTTAGTATTTTAGCCCTTTTTCATATATTTAAATACCTTGACGGGAAATCTATAATCCATTTAGTTTTCAGTATGATATGTTTTTTTCTTTCTTTACTGTCGAAAGAAACCGGTATCACATTTTTAGTGATTATTCCGCTAGCGATTTATTTTTTTACGAACCTATCTTTAAAAAAGAACTTAAAAATCGCATTACTTTTCGTTGCAATTACATGCATTTATTTATTGCTTCGGATGTATATTTTGAAAGACATTCACCCAAACATCACTTACGTAAAAAATGTTTTGAACAACAGTTTAAATGCAGCACCAAACTATATGAGTCAGTTAGCCACCACATTTTATATCATGCTTCGCTATATTTTTCTACTGATTTTTCCACATCCTTTGTCCAGTGATTACAATTTTGCGCAAATAAAAATATATACATTGAGCGACCCCATTGCACTAGTTTCCATCTTATTTTATATAGCAATCGGCATCTATGCTGTACTGAACTTCAAGAAAAAAAGCCTCATCTCGTTCGCTATTTTATTTTATTTGATAACAATTGCACCGGTATCAAACATATTTTTTCTGATCGGAACCTCCATGGCAGAGCGCTTTGTGTTCATTCCATCCTTAGGATTTTGCATCCTATTGGCTTATTTTCTGCTCAGAATAAGCAAAACGGACGTTATAAAGACAAAATTCAAGTCTATATCGACCTTTTTTTCAAAAAATGCTAAGCTTTTTGCTATAGTTTTTGTAATTTTAGGATTATACGGCATAAAAACCTATTCGAGAAGCAAAGATTGGAAAGACAATCTTACATTGTTTTTATCTGCCGTTCAGATTTCACCCAATAGCGCTACTTCCAATAGAATGTATGCCAATCAATTGGTAGAATCTGTAAAAAATTCAAAAAATAATAAAAACCTAATAGATACTTTCAATATCGCAAAGCATTACTATAAAAAATCACTTGAAATCTATGCGAAACAATCAGAACCTTTATTTAAGTTGGGTGTAATATATTATATGGAAAATAATTTTGACTCAGCATATTTTTATCAAAAGCAAGGTATTGAAAAAAAGAATACTGATCCGGAAGACAATTATAATTACGGAAAAACATTAAACAAATTATTGAAATATGATGAAGCTATTGAGGCATCTAATCGCGCAATTAAATTTAATCCTAAGCATGAAGGAGCCTATTTTAATCTTGCTGTATCATATACCAATAAAAGAGATTATGATAATGGCATAAAATATCTTACAAAGGTTATTGAATTGAATCCAAAAAGAGGTGAGGCTTATTACTATTTAGGATTAATTTTTAAAGGAAAAGGAGATGCCATCAAATCTAAGGAATATTTAGACAAAGCTGCCGCACTAGGCGCTGCGTCAAAGTAAACTTCATCAAAACACTACGCCCCCAACTCCGAACTCTGAACTAAAAACTCTGAACTATGAACTCCGAACTTTTTATTCTATGAACCCAACTCTCAATCCTATCAACCTAAAAAAAAACTATTTAATCTATCTCATCATCCTAACGGGCTTGATTCTGCGTTTGATTTTCCCCAGCGACATGGAGTGGAAGGTTGACGAGAAATGGATGTACGAGCAGGCGCATCTAGCGGCTCAAAATCATGTTTTGCCCGAAGCGGGCATGCAAAGTGGCGGCGGATTGGTCAATCCCGGTTTGAGTTTGGGGGTGTTTGCGTTGATTGCCGCTTTCACTAGCAACCCCTTGCAGATGAATCTAGTGGTGCAGGTGGTGAACATCATCGCCATACTGTGTTTTTTGATTTTTGCTTTATATAAGATTGACGAAAAGGAGCGTTCTGTGTGGCTTTGGGGCATTGCGTTGGCGGCTGTCAGTCCGTTGGCGGTGCTTTTTTCGCGCAAAATTTGGGCGCAAGACCTCCTGCCGATGTTTTCTTTCCTAATTATTTTAGGGAATTATTATCGCAGCAAGCCTTGGGGTGCCTTTGTGTGGGGACTTTTTGGCGCTTTGATAGGGCAGATTCACATGAGCGGATTTTTCTTTGCCGCGGGGCTGTTTTTGTTTTCGCTGGCGCACGATTATTTTAATCATATCAAATTCAGATGGTTCTGGTGGCTGTTCGGCTCGCTTTTGGGCAGCATCACCCTCCTCACTTGGATACATTATATGCTACTGCATCCGCAGTTTACGCGCCAAAGCTTCCTCACCATTTTTCAGTTCAACTTCTTTTTCTATTGGTTCATCGATTCGCAGGGGCTGAACATCATGTACTCCATGCGTCAGGAATTTTGGCAGTTCCTCAAAGAACCATTTATCAATGGTATGCCCACCTATTTGGTGGCGGCGGCGCATTTGTTTCTGCTCATCGCCAGTGGCTTCACTGTGGTGAAACTTGGGACGTATTTTAAGAAGATATTTCTATTTTGTAAGATGCGGATGCCGTTTCGTACGCTATTTATTGACCTCAATATCACGAAGTTTTATCTCTTTAGTTTACTTCTAGGTTTAGGTGTGATGATGACCTTAAGCGCTACCGCCATTCAGCCGCATTATTTGATATGCGCTTTTCCTTTTGTGTATATTTTTCTAGCGAAGATACTCCAAAAGCGCCGTCGTTTGCTGCTTGCCATCATCTTGGTACAACTTTTCTTGACCCTAAACTTCCTGATCTATGTTCATAATCACAAGGGCGTTCCCAATGGCGACTATGGAGTTGCCTATAGTGCCCAACAGAAGTAATGTAGGGTAAATGGTAAAAAAAATAGGGTCCAAAACCACAAGTTTTGAACCCTAAATCTGAAACTTTTAACCCGAAACCTGAAACTCGCTCCTTTTACCTTTTACCTTTCACCTTTTACCTTTTACCTGTTAGCCTTTCACGTACTCGACAAGCCCCTTCGCCTTAAAAATATTCATCAGCTTTTCGGGCAAAGCGTTAAAGGTGTATGATTTACCGGCAACTTTTATTGTTCCATTTGCCATATCCACTTCCACAGTGTCGCCCACCTTATAATTATCAACCGCTTCGGGCACCACAAGTATCGGCAATCCCTGATTGACCGCCGAACGATAAAAAATACGGTTCACCGACTTACAAATAACCGCCTGAACGCCTGCAAAAGCAAGCCCCACAGCTGGATGTTCGCGCGAACTGCCACATCCAAAGTTGAGTCCGGCAATCACAATGTCGCCCGCCTTCACATTTTCGGCAAAACTTTCGTCCACACCATTAAAAAGATACGGCATAATCTTGTCGCCCTCCGAACTATTGATATTATAGGTCAAATTACCGGCAAACATCTGGTCTGTATTCATATTATCTATATCTGCATAGCCCCACACGCCTTGCTGGTAGCGCACTTCGCCCTTCTGAGCCTGAATCGCATGACCTTGTTCCTTCGCAAACGGAAACACATCGTTCGCCGCGATGCCTCTAGGGTCAGTAATCTCGCCCTTGAGCGCCGACCATGCCACAGTGGCA
Source organism: uncultured bacterium (assembly GCA_903862465.1). Taxonomy (GTDB): domain Bacteria; phylum Bacteroidota; class Bacteroidia; order Bacteroidales; family CAIWKO01; genus CAIWKO01. The sequence continues at coordinate 6,118 of CAIOYH010000018.1, forward strand.
GGCGAAGCCAAGTAAATACTAGCTTTTTCGTTGCCCATACGCCCTAAAAAGTTCCTGTTGGCAGTCGAAATCACCTTATAACCGTCGGCGGGTATCCCCTGCCCTGTCCCCAAACATGGTCCACAGCTCGGCGAAAGGAAATTAGCACCACAATTCAGCAAATCAACCACCAAACCCTCTTCCATGGCTTGCTTATAGATTTCCATAGAAGCCGGAATCACCAGCAGTTGGAAGCCGTCGGGCAGTTTTTTGCCCTTCAAAATTCCCGCAACGATGCGGATGTCTTCTATACGCCCGTTGGTGCATGTCCCAACCAGCGCTTGCTGCAATTTAGTGCCCTGCACCTGCGAAACAGCCATCACATTATCAACATGATGCGGCGCAGCTACCACCGGAAACAACGTATTCAAATCAATAGTAAACTCTTTCAAATATCGAGCGTCCGCATCTGCCCATTCCCCTTGGGTTTTCGTGCCGATAAAATCCCACAACACTTCATCGGCGGGGAACACAGCGTTTTTAGCGCCCATTTCCGACGCCAGATTGGCAATCGTCATCCTATCAGCGATGCTCAAGGATTTCACCCCGTCGCCGTGATATTCTATAGACATATAATCGGCGCCATCACTGCCCATCATGCCAATAATCCAAAGCGCAACGTCTTTTGCATAAACGCCTACGGGCAATTTACCGTTCAATGTAATTTTTATAGATTCCGGCACGCGAAACCAAGTTTCCCCTTGTTTCCACAGCCCGGCAGTTTCCGTCCTATCAATGCCTGCCGCGAACGCATTGAAAGCCCCCGCGGTGCATGTATGACTGTCGCTGCCCACTATAATCTGCTTAGGACGTGCATAAAGGCTCATCAACTGATGACAAATGCCCTTGCCCACATCATGAAACTTCGTGATACCTTGTTTAGCCACGATGTCGCGTATCTTTTGATAATCGTTCGCCAATTTAGCGTTCGTAGGGGGCGCGTTATGGTCCAAAACGATTAGCAATTGCTCGGGATGCGCCACCTGAGCGCCGCCCATCTTGCCAAAAGTGGCGTTTATACTTGCTGTGTTATCGTGCGAAAGCACAATATCGGGCTTTTTGAAAACTATGCTACCGCAATCGGCGCCCAAAATCTTTTCTGCGAATGTTTTTCCTTTCATAAGATTAATTTTTTGGGTACAAAGATATATTCTATTTCGATATAGAAGTATTTTGTTGAAAAATTTTTTATTTTTATGGAGATGAAGAAGCTGCTATTGTCGAATAAAATTCGGCATATCAAACGGAATCTCAATCGAAAGCTCCATGAAACCCATAAAAGCGTCCCCCTCGAACCACGGAGTTTGATGGATTATTTTTTTGATACCATTTTTTTCTATAGTATAAGAATTGTCTTTATGATGAAGCAACATTTCGCGTATCATAGCTTTCGCATGTTCGGGATGACAGTCCAAAATGTTCTGCCCAATCAAATCTTTTCCGCCATATTTATCAAAAGTCTTCATTGATTTGTCGTTCATATAGAGAATAATGCCCGCCACATCACACACAGTAACCGCAAAGCGTGTTTCATTAAAATAATTTTGTATCATTGTGATTTATTTTGTTTCATAATACTTACAAATAAATGAAATGCCGCACTCCTCGCATTTCGGCTTCCGCGCCTGACAAACATAACGCCCGTGCAAAATCAACCAATGATGCGAAAGCGATATTTTATCCTGCGGAATATGTTCCACAAGCTGCTTTTCGGCTGCCAATGGATTTTTTGCATCCACTGTCAGTCCTATTCGCGCTGCTACCCGAAAAACATGTGTATCTACCGCCATTGTAGGTTTCTTAAACACCACCGAAGCCACTACGTTCGCCGTCTTCCGACCAACTCCCGGCAGTTTTTGCAATTCGTCCACCTCATCAGGAACCACCCCCTGAAAATCTTTAATCAACATCTTTGCCGCACCTATAATATGTTTTGTTTTATTATTAGGATAAGAACAACTTTTGATAATTTGCAGAACATCTTCTTCACGAGCCAAAGCCATAGCCTCCGCATCCGGAAATTTTGCAAATAAATAGGGAGTAATGATATTCACGCGCTTATCCGTACATTGTGCCGATAAAATAACAGCAACCACCAATTGAAACGGATCGGTATAATACAGTTCGGTTTCTGCATTTGGCAGATGTTCCGAAAAATATTCCACAAAAAGTTTGTATCTCTTCTGAATTGAAATCATACTATTTAATAAGGTATATAAAAAAAAGCTCCATTACAGAGCTTTTTCTAATCAATTTTTGATTATGGTTCTTAACTTTTGCTCATTCACATTAATAACTGCGAGAGCTTTTGAATAGGAAACGATTTCTTTTACTACCGAATCAGGTGGATTTACCATAATTTTCTCCATCTCGTGCTTCGCATCGTTTAACTGAGTAAATTCATTATAAAAATAATGCTCAGTCTTAATGGCATTCTTAATTGAACTTTTAGCAGACATGTCGGTAATTTCATCATAAACAAATAGTAATAAATCTTCAAGAGTAATGAGTTTGTTCATAGGCACTTTAAATTGGTTTTAGAATAACTATTCAGAAAACGCTTGCAAAAATATTATATTGTATCAGGCATAAAAAAAACCGAAGAATAATCTTCGGTTCTTTTTTGAATATTTTGATTCGACTAAGCTGTTAAAATCAATTCCTTTTCATCAATCAATTTTCTCATATTAATCAAAGCGTATCTCATTCTGCCCAAAGCCGTATTAATACTAACGTTTGTGGCTTCTGCAATATCCTTAAAGCTCATATCATAATAATGACGCATCACCAGAACTTCCTTTTGCTCTGCCGGCAAGTACTCAATCAGTGCTCGCACGTCGCTGTGAATTTGATCATGCACCATTTTATCTTCAATAGAATGTTCCAAGATTTTAATGGTATCAAAAACATCAAAATCATCGCTGTTTTCAACCAAAGGAATGCGTTTTGATTTCCTAAAGTGATCAATAATTAAATTGTGAGCAATACGCATCACCCATTGTAAAAACTTTCCTTCTTCTTTATAGGTACCCGACCTTAAAGTATTTACAACTTTCACAAAAGTATCTTGAAAGATATCTTCTGCAAGATGATGATCTTTTACAACCATGAGGATGTAAGTAAAAACTCTTTTCTTGTGCCGATTGATGAGAACCTCGAGACTAGAATGATTACCGGACAAATAACAATCAATCAATTCTTGATCGTTAGATAGCTGCTTAATAGGCATGTTTACCTCCTTTTTTTAATTAGTACTGATTAAGGTAAATGTATTATCCGATAATTGTCCTCCAATGTTAGATTAAATCCTATAGATTTAACGTGATTAATAAATGTATTATTGTTACTGTTCCTAAAATAATTTGCAAAGATACATAATAATTCCACTCAAAACAAAACTTTTTTTATAATTTTGAAAAAAATATTTCTACTTACATTTTTAAAAGACCAACACACCAATGAAATTACCTAATATTGAATCATTTAGTTCTAAAGATCACATTATAATAAAAAATGCGCGAGTTCATAATTTAAAAAATATAAATCTTGCAATCCCTCGAAATAAGTTTGTCGTCATAACAGGATTGTCCGGTTCGGGAAAATCTTCTTTGGCATTCGACACTATTTATGCCGAAGGGCAGCGTCGTTATGTTGAAAGTTTGAGTTCGTATGCGCGCCAATTTTTGGGACGGATGCCAAAACCCGAAGTTGACTATATAAAAGGTATATGCCCTGCTATTGCCATTGAGCAAAAAGTCAAGACGCATAACCCCCGCTCCACGGTGGGAACATCAACTGAAATATATGATTTTATCAAGTTGCTTTATGCACGTGTAGGAAAGACGTATTCACCTGTTTCGGGCGAAATGGTGAGGAAGGATACCATTACAGATGTGGTCGAATATGTTTTAGGCATAGAAAACGGCAGTCAGGTGTTGATTGAATGTCCGATGATAGTGGCTAAAGAACGTAAACTTGATGAGCATCTGCAGATATTGCAGCAGCAGGGGTTTCAAAGAATCACACTTGACGGCGCATTGATGAAGATTGAGGAGTTTCTGAATCTCAAGAAAAAGAAATCACAGAAGTTTATCATCAATATTGTAGTTGATAGGCTTATCATCTCTGATACAATAAATGAAAGTCGCGATAGAATTGCCGATTCGGTGCAGACGGCATTTTATGAAGGCGGCGGTGCATGTATCGTTACTACAGAATTGAATCAAGAGAAGAAAGAACGAACTTTTTCAGACAAATATGAATTGGATGGTATGACATTCGAAGAACAATCTGTGAATCTATTTACCTTTAATAATCCTTATGGGGCTTGCAAAAGCTGCGAGGGCTTTGGAAATGTGATTGGCATTGACGAAGATTTGGTGATTCCCAATAAAAATTTATCCATTTATCAAGAAGCGGTGGCATGTTGGAAAGGTGAAAAAATGAGCGAATGGAAAGATTTGCTCATTAATAGTGCCTATAAATTCGATTTTCCCATACACAAACCCTATTTTGAACTCAACGAGGAGCAGAAGGAATTGCTGTGGAAGGGGAATTCCTATTTTAATGGTATCAATGATTTCTTTAAGCATGTGGAAGAACAAACGTATAAGATCCAATATCGGGTGATGCTTGCTCGCTATCGCGGCAAGACTATTTGTCCCGATTGTAAGGGTACTCGCTTGCGCAAGGATGCTACTTATGTGAAACTTGCCGAAAAATCTATTGTAGATATGGTTTTGATGCCCGTAGGTGAACTTACGAAGTTTCTGAAGGGGATAGAGTTTAACGACTACGAGAAACAAATCACCAAAAGCATTTTACCCGAAATCATCAATCGCTTGCAATTTTTGATGGATGTGGGCTTGAGTTATCTTACGTTGAATCGTTCGAGCAATTCGTTGTCGGGCGGGGAATCGCAACGCATCAATTTGGCGACCGCTTTGGGAAGCAGCTTGGTGGGTTCTATGTATATTTTGGATGAACCAAGCATCGGTCTGCATCCTCGCGATACTGACAGGTTGATAAAAGTGTTGAAGCGTTTGCGGAATATAGGCAATTCGGTCATCGTGGTGGAGCACGATGAGGAAATTATCAAAGCCGCCGATCAGATTATTGACATCGGTCCCTATGCCGGCAGACATGGCGGGGAGCTCATCTTTCAAGGGAATTTTAAGGAACTCATCGAAAACTCCGATTCGCTGACATCGAAATATCTAAACAAAATCACTGCTATACCCGTTCCCAAGTTGCGAAATCCATGGAAACTTTTCGTAGAAGTGTGTAGCGCACATGAGCATAATCTAAAAAATGTCAGTGTGAAATTCCCCTTGCAGGTGCTGACGGTGGTAACAGGTGTGAGCGGTTCGGGCAAGACGACATTGGTGAAGAAAACTTTGTATGCTGCACTTAAAAAGATGTATGGAGGCTATTCGGAAAAGACCGGAAAATACACCACGCTCAACGGCAACATAGACCGCATCGCAAATGTGGAATATGTGGACCAAAACCCTATCGGCAGGTCTTCGCGCTCCAATCCTGTTACGTATATCAAGGCTTATGACGAAATCCGCAACCTGTTTGCCGACCAACAATTGTCGAAGGTGCGCGGCTTCAAACCCGGCTATTTTTCCTTCAATATTCCCGGGGGCAGATGTGAGGAATGTCAGGGAGATGGCTTTGTGTTGATTGAAATGCAGTTTATGGCAGATATCCATTTGGTGTGCGACAGTTGTCAGGGAAAACGTTTCAAAGACGAGGTGCTCGACATCACTTGGAACGGGAAAAATATCACGGATGTATTAGATATGACGATAGACGAAGCATTGGTATTTTTCAGTGGATCAGGCAAAAAAAATGCTACGGAAGACCGCATAATGGAAAAGCTAAAGCCCTTGGCAGATGTGGGTTTGGGTTATGTAAAATTGGGGCAACCCTCAAGCACCTTGAGCGGCGGGGAAGCGCAACGCTTGAAACTCGCTACCTTTCTGTCGAAAGGCAGCGTGGATAAGTCCACCCTCTTTATCTTTGATGAGCCTACCACCGGCTTGCATCTTCACGACATCCACAAGCTTTATGAAGCGTTTGTGGCACTGATTGAGAATGGGCATACCATTATTGTTATTGAACACAATATCGAGCTGATTAAATGCGCCGATTGGGTGATAGATTTGGGACCGGAAGGCGGCGATGCAGGCGGTTATGTGGTGTTTGAAGGAACACCGGAAGATATGGCAAAATGTGAGGCGTCGTTTACGGGGAGGTATTTGAGGGAGAAACTTTAGGAAGTATTGAAAGTGCCTAAAGTACGTGGAGTATTTAAAGTGCATGAAGCACTTCAAATGCCTATAATTTTTATTTATAGTGATAAAGCAAAGCTGCTAACTTAATAGGGTGAGTAATTAATAAGCCTACTTTTCAATAATATATAACTTCCCCTTTTCAAAACTATTTGCTTGTTCCAAGAAATTAGGAATATAATCTTTAATAGACTCTATTGTGCTGTTATTGCAGTTTAATACTACTATTGAGATATTATATTTGGACGTGTTTTGCTGATAAGAAATGTTTTTGTCAATGGTCAACAGGATGTCAAAATTTTGCTGTTCGGCTTGTTTAATAAGCATACCATTTTTCAAGCCTTGCCAATCCATTTGGCCAATTGTAAATACTGTATGACCTAAAAGAAGCTCTTTCACCTTCTTTGTGACACATTCGTCAAGCAAAATTTTCATTCAGTATTTGGGTTGAGGTTAATAATAATTTATTGGTAAGTTCTAGTAATTGCAAAATCTGTTCTTTTTTAATCGTATCAAAGTCTTCAATAAATGAATCAATAGTTTTGCCGGCTTCCAAATAATCGAATAAGTTTCTGATGGGGACACGTGTGCCGCTAAAAACAGGTGTGCCTCCTAAAATTTCCGAGTCAATATTAATAATTTTCCCAATCATTTTGTTTGTGTTTTTTTATTTAATGCAAATATAGACAATTTCTCTGTAAATGATTCATTTTATAAGATAAAATTATTTATTACTATCAAATAATAAAAGACCTATCCCCTATCCCCAACAAGCCTTTCTTATTGATTTGTATTTTTATATTATTCCTTGATAAATCTTTTCACCATGACACCTTCATCGCACACAAGCTTTAGCATATAGATGCCTTTGGCTAGGCTGCTAATGTCTATTTGAGTTTCGACGTTACTTAATGTGTGTTGCATCACGGTTTGTCCGTTGAGATTATAGATGGTTGCCATGGCGGGTACTGATACCTTTGGCAAAACAACAAATAGTTTTTCATGGGCAGGCGATGGATACAGACTGAATTCAAAAGTATTATTTGCATGGTCAATGCCCCACCAACTTGGCGTATATTCCCAAAAGTCGTTGATATAATCGGTGCTTGCAGGTCCCACATAGCCGGTGCCGACATAACCTTTATTGTTTAAGGAGAATGCTATGCCGTTGCTTCGAGCAGTGCCCGTCAAGTCGAGCAGTTGTGTCCAAGCGTTTGCATTGGGGTCGAACTGCCAAAGATCTTTCATGGTTCCGGTTGAATAGCCCGTGACAAAATATCCATAATCAAACATCGAAAAGCCAACTGCCATGTATCTTGCCCCCCCCGGACAACTTGCTTTTTGTGTCCAAACATCTAACAATGGTTTATATTCCCAAAAATCGGTCAAGGAGTTATTATTTAAATCTAAACCAAAACCAACATATCCTTTGCTTTTAATTGCAAAAGTATTTGCTCCTGCACGGGCAGCGAAGGGAGGATTATTTTTTTGAGTCCATGTATCTGCGCTTGGATTGTAAGCCCAGAGGTCACCATAATAATTAGATGAAGAAGTGTTGCCTCCGCCAAAATATCCAATATTGTCAACGGTGAAACCGTAAGCATTTATCCGTCCGGGTCCGGGAAAGGGTGCCTTGGCTGTCCAAGTGTTTAAGGTTGGGTCATATTCATAAAAGTCGGTGTAGAACGTATAAGGAGGACCTATGGCACCTATGCCTACGTAGGCTTTGTTGCCGATACTGAATGCGGTAGCGCATCTGCGGGCAGCACCCGGAAAAGGAGCTTTGGTGGTCCATGTGTTGGTCAAGGGGTCATATTCCTCTAGGTCGGTGACATGGATGGTGGTGACTCCCAAGCAGACATATCCTTTGTCCAATACTGAAAAACATGTTGCGTTGGCTCTATCACTGTTGGGCACGTCGGCTTTTTGTGTCCAATAGCCTTGCGAATAGCTACTGATGGTAACTAAACAGGCAATAATCGAAATAAGTAAAAGCTTTTTCATCGTTTTGTTTATTTTGGTTTATAATTTAATTGATTTATTTAGCAAAGGTACGAAAAAAAAGCTTACCTCGCTGTGGAGATAAGCTTTTTATTTTATGCAATAATAAATTATTACGGCAAAGTCACTTTCCCGATATAATATTCGGGGCGCGACAACATCTTTTGTGTGAAACCTAAGAGCATAATTTCTTTGCCATTAAAATAGGTTTCCGTTGGGTCATTAAAATATCGTACTTTGCCTAACTTATCAAGTGGAACGAACGTAATATCGCCGCCTGAAGAAATTTCTGCTAAAGCCGGAACAAGCTTTCCATAAGCCCCCCTGACCATTTTAGTGCTTTTATTTAGGATATTCGCAGGATTATCGGCATACACCACGCTGAGTTTGTCGCCATCCATTGCATAGGAGAAGCCTGCCATCTTCTGACCTGTTTCAGGAAATTTAATCTCTTTTCTAATCATCTTAAGCCACTGAATTTTTCCGGTAAACGAAAACTTTATAAACGTAAAACATTTGGAATACCAATAGGAGCTTTTGCTTGATGAGTAAGAAGTTGTAGTGGTAGTTGTGGTTTTATAGGTAAACATGGAGCCATACATGATGCCGTCGCTCGTCACGAAAATATCAAACGGGTTGATAGAATTCGACCGTAAGTCGCTGTTATATTCAGTATATGCATTGTATATTTTATCTTCCATGTCGTAGGTAGAAGCGTTTGCAGTTTTGGTGCCCGTCAATGTTTGGTTTATAAAAAACAATGTTTTGTCGGCAGTGCGTTTTAAGGTAGGTCTGAAACCGCCAACCGAAATTATACCACTGATATAGATTTCGTCAAATTTCCCGAAATCATAAGCATAAGAAGCCTCATCATATTTAAAAGTATATTTATGAACGGTGGGTTTGCTTCCTTTCTCATTAAAAATAGCAAGATTGATTTGCGCTCTATCAGGTTTTGAAACATTTGAGCATATTGCAACAACCTTATTTTTCGGACTTATGTCGAATGACAACGAATTTATTTCACCTGAATTGGAAAAAACATCTTCAAATTCAAAGGATTCTTCTGCAACTTTCTCTAGGTTTTTGTCAAAAGCATACATTTTTATGTCGTTGTTTTTATCCATCTTGTTTTTCGAGTTATCCGCTTTTTTATAGCCCCAAATGGTATAATATTTCCCATCTTTTGTTTGCGATAAATTGCTGTAGTTTTTGATGCCCGAATAATTATTATTGATGATAGCGCTTGCCCAATTGCCTTCGATGATATCAAATTTATAACCGGCGTCCAAATCAACTTGTTTGATAAGTTTGCCCGAAAAATCATAAAACAGGATGTAATGAGCATTGCTGTTTGGCATGTTCCCCGCGGGTATGATGCATATTTGATCGAGCATGATTTTGGCTTCAAAATGTTCGGGAAGGTTGCCTTCAAGCGTGGTTTTGGATAGAAATTCGCCTTCGGGTGAAAAGTTATTGATGTAGGCTCCGTTGATTTTAAACATGGCTCCCATTTCGTAAAACCCCACATGCATGCCCCCTGTGTTGTCTTGATAAACGCCAAAAGTAACATAATCGGATTTTTCAGTGCCTGCTTTTTTCCAATTTACCGGAGTTTGGGCTACTGCCACAACACTGAGGCAGAAAGTAATCAATAGCAATGTGAATAGATTTTTTTTCATGATGATTTTGTTTAAATGATTAATAGTGTGATAATGGTTTGTTTAATTAAAGTAAAAGTACATAATATAGCCTTTGCCGTCTTTGCTTACGTGAAAATCTAAAAGTCGGTCGAAATTTATATAATAAAGACTTTTGAATGCCGTGATGGTGGAATTGAGGACAAGAAATCCCTTGGTGAAATGAAAATCGTTCGTAATCCCTACTATTGTGGTGCCAACAATCACCTCGATGACAGTGATGTTATAAGCTGTCATCAACGAATCTATGATAACTTTGGAAGTTTCATATTTTGATTTCTCGGTCTGACTAAAGGCTCCTAACGCAAAAGTCATTAGGAAAATGAGAGCTATTATTTTTTTCATATTATATTTTTTTAATTGATCTCTATAAAAAGCAAGAGCCTCACCTTTCCCGGCGAAGCCCTCTCTCAAAAATTCTTACAACAAAGGCGTTGAAGTAGGTCCCGTCCACGGTCCGTTGCGTTCGGGATGTTTGGTGTTAATCCAACGATGGAAAAAATGAACCGTGTCTTTTGGACTCGCTCCTTCCACTTTATGGATAAAAGATGCCGATGAATAATTGTCTTTTGTGGTACATTCCGAAGCCGATGAAATAGATTTCTGAACCACTTTGCCGGGGATGTCGTGTCCTTCCTCATCTTTTTCGAGTTCCACCAAATCAACCCGCGAAGCCACCTGAACGCCATCAGCACCTTCGGGCAATCCTGCACGTTTGGCATCCTGAGATGTGTAACATTTTGTTTGAACTTGACAATCGCCCAAGGGAGTGATTTGTGCGATACATTGTACTATAATTTGTCCGCTAGGTGTGGAATGAGAACCGGGGATTGCAATGTTCAACACCAGACGGTCGGTGTCGTTAATGAAAGGACTACCACTGATACGAACTATAATCGGGCGCATCCAATCGCCAAATTCGCGCAACCACTCGTTAGCTTTGACTGTGGTTTCTTTGTTTTGTTTTAAAGGATTAAATTGTGCATCCAAAACTCCCGGCAAGAGTGGGTTGCCGCTAAAGGCTTTGGTTTTGAAACCCGTTAATTTGGTGAGTTCATCGGGCGTCATGCCCAATATTTCGCCGCGGGTGGTGGTGCCATCTTCGGCGTTGAGATGCAGGTCAGCATTTTTTACAAAAGTACCAGCTTCTTCTTTGTCATCTGAGATTCTTCCGTTTGTCATACTACTTGTTTTTTTAAATTATTAATTCTGTTTTTTACTATTTATATTTTATATGATTGATATTTAATACGTAACATGATATCTCGAGCCTAAAATAGCCTCCGGCGAAGTCATTTCGCCTTGTGGCGAAACCATTTCGCCAAGCGGCGAACTCATTTCGCCAAGCGGCGAATCCATTTCGCCAAGCGGCGGATTCATTTCGCCAAGGGGCGAATCCATTTCGCCAAGGGGCGAATCCATTTCGCCAAGGGGCGAATCCATTTCGCCAAGCGGCGAATTCATTTCGCCACAGGGCGGATTCATCCCGCCACGACACAAAAACTATCTTAAGCTCTCTACAAGACATTTTACAAAGAACGATTGTATTAAAATTGAAACCTAACTTCACTAAAGTTTCGATTGAAATAATTTGCAAATATCTAAATATTTTTTTTAATAGCAATGCAAAAAATAAAATATTTTAAAAAAAAATAATTGTTGCCCAAGAAAAATTGTAGCCCCCCTTTCAATGCCTTGCAGGGCTTATGTTTCAGACATATTACGTCCCTAACGGGACTTAATGTTGCGTTGGTTTCTTTTTCTATAAATATTTTGTCCCTATGGGACATGCATGCACGCTGAAATCTTCTATCCCGTAGGGATTTAATGTTTATAGAAAATTTCAATACACGATTCTTTGTGTCTTCGTGTCTTCGTGTCTCTGTGTCTAAATGTCTTTCCGTGTTCTCCGTGTCTCCGTGGTTTCCCCAAACAAATCAAACGCCTCCGCCCCCTTGATTTCCACCTCATAGAACTCCCCTATCTCGAGGATTTCCTTGGCGGGAATCAGCACCTCGTTGTCAATTTCGGGCGAATCGAATTCGGTGCGGGCTATGTAATATTCGTTCTCTTTGCGGTCAATCAGCACCCGCAAGGTTTTGCCAATCATCTCCTGATTCAAATCCATAGCGATGTCTTGTTGCATCTCCATCAATTTGTTCATGCGCGACTGCTTGGTGCGCTCGCTGATGAGCGGTTTCAGGTCGGCGGCGTAGGTGCCTTCTTCCTTCGAAAAACTAAACACGCCCATGCGTTCGAAACGCTGTTGGCGAATGAAAGCCGCCAACTCGTTGAATTGCGCTGTGGTTTCGCCCGGATAGCCCACGATGAAAGCCGTGCGCAGATGGATGCCCGGCACGCGCTCACGGATTTTGTCCAACAAGGCACGCGTTCCGAGGCTATCAATGCCGCGGCGCATAGACGAAAGCAGCTCGGAGTTGATGTGTTGCAGGGGGATGTCGAGATAGTTGCAGATGTTGCTGCGGCTCGCCATCACGTCCAACACATCTTCGGGGAAACCCGCAGGGAATGCGTAATGCAGCCGTATCCACTCCAAGGATTTGATGTCCGACAGGCGTTCGAGCAGCAGCGCCAGTTGACGTTTCTTGTAAATATCCAAACCGTAATAGGTGGTGTCTTGCGCCACGATTATCAACTCTTTCACGCCTTTGTCTGCCAACTGCTGCGCCTCTTCCACCACCTGCTCCATGGGAAACGACACCTGTTTGCCGCGTATCAGCGGGATGGCGCAAAAAGAACAGGTGCGGTCGCAGCCTTCCGCAATTTTCAGGTAAGCATAATGTTTAGGCGTGGTCAAGAAACGCGTATGGGTGAGGTCAATGTTGGTTTGCGTCAGGGCGCGAATCAGGTCGGGCAGGTCGGCAAAACCATAGATGCCGTCCAGTTCGGGGATTTCGGCTTGCAACTCGCTTTTGTAGCGCTGCGTGAGGCAGCCCGTGGCAAACACTTTCATGCCTTTGCGCTCCTTTTTGGCGTCCACATACTGCAAAATCGTGTCAATAGATTCGCGTTTCGCATCGCTGATAAACCCGCAGGTGTTGATCAGCACGATGTCGGCTTCTTTGTCGGAATTATGAAAAATATCGAAGCGCGCCGCAGGCAAATTGCCCATGATTTTCTCCGAATCAACCGTATTCTTAGCACAGCCAAGCGTAACTACGTTGATGATGATTTTCTTTTTTGAAGGATGCATGTTTGTTTAAATTAAAGCGTTCCTATTAATTACCACTACGAATTACGAATGTTCGAATTACGAATACCCCAAAAATCTCTGTGTATCTCCTTTTACTCCGTGTATCTCTGTGTAACTTTTCCTCGATCTAAATTCCAAGCCTAAAGAATCTATGAGCGGCATTAGTAATTCGCAAATTCGTAATTCGTAGGGGCTAACCTTGGTATTTGGATTTTGGTATTTGGAATTTGGATCTTACCCATTAAAGAACGAATCCACAAACTCCACCCTATTAAAAATCTGCAGTTGGTCAATCTTTTCGCCCACGCCAATATATTTCACAGGGATTTTAAATTCGTCAGAGATTCCCAACACAACGCCGCCCTTTGCCGTACCGTCCAATTTGGTCAACGCCAAAGCGCTCACTTCCGTAGCAGCCGTAAACTGACGACATTGCTCCACGGCATTTTGTCCTGTAGAAGCATCCAACACCAACAACACCTCGTGGGGCGCTTCGGGCATCACTTTCTGAACCACTTTGCGGATTTTCGACAATTCGTTCATCAAATTCACTTTGTTGTGCAGACGTCCAGCGGTGTCAATAATCACCACATCCGTATTGCGCGCCATCGCTGCCTTCACCGTATCAAACGCCACCGAAGCAGGGTCTGCCCCCATCCCTTGGCTGATGATAGGCACGCCCACACGTTCCGACCAAATGGTCAATTGGTCAACAGCCGCAGCACGAAACGTGTCTGCAGCGCCCAACATCACTTGGTATCCTTTATTTTTAAATTGATATGCCAATTTGCCAATGGTGGTCGTTTTGCCCACACCGTTCACGCCAACAACGACTATCACGTAGGGTCTTTTCCCTTCGGGGATATCAAAATCTTGCAAATCCAGGGTATTGTTTTCGGCGAGCAATCCTGCGATTTCTTCTTTCAGGATGGTGTTCAATTGTTGAGTGCCGAGATATTTGTCGCGCGACACGCGGCTCTCGATGCGTTCGATAATCTTCAAAGTCGTTTTGACGCCCACATCCGACGAAATCAAAATCTCCTCCAAATTATCCAACACTTCATCATCAACCTTCGATTTGCCGATGACGGCTTTGGATAGTTTCGAAAAAAAACTCTCTTTCGTTTTCGACAAGCCTTCGTTGAGGCTTTCTTTTTTTTCTTTAGAGAAAAAGCTAAATAAGCTCATAAAAAATGCTAATTAATTGAATCTGCGAAATTACATAAAATTGTTGTCATCAACAAAGTTCTGTAAAAAAATCAAGCTCTCCCAATGGGAAAGCTTGAAGTATAATTATATATTTTAAAGAATTTATTTTTTTGCAAGATATTCTTTTACCATATCTTTCGGAACGATAGCTTCATTAAATGTATAAGCACCTGTTTTAGGTGAACGCACCATGCGGATTACTTTAGCGTAATCATTGCCTGTGCTTGTTTTCAGTGTTGCAATTACTTTCTTTGCCATGGTTAAAACTATTTAATTTCTTTATGTACAGTTACTTTCTTCATGATTTTGTTATACTTCTTCAACTCGAGACGTTCAGGAGTATTTTTCTTGTTTTTCGTGGTTATGTAGCGAGATGTACCCGGCAGACCACTGTTCTTATGTTCGGTGCACTCCATGATTACCTGAATACGTGCATCTTTACTCTTCTTTGCCATTTTTGCCTGTTTTTATTTTTGAGGGTGCAAAGATACAGATAATTATGATACAAACAAGTGTTTGATAGAATTTCTTTTAAAATAAATTACTTTTCTCGAGTTAAACGTCTGTTTTTTTATCAATTTGATACTTATTTCTGTCGTTGGATGTTCGCGCAATCATCTCGGCTAAGAAGCCCACTAAGAACAGTTGCGTGCCGATAATCATCGCGGTCAAGCCGATATAGAGTATCGGACTACTCGTTACTAAAGGCGCTTTTATACCTATATTTAAGTAGTATATCTTTTGCACTACTATCATCACAGCAGCCACCAAACCTATCATAAATAAAATAGCACCCAACGAACCAAACAAATGCATGGGGCGTTTCCCAAATTTCGACACAAACATGATAGACATCAAATCGAGCGGACCATTCACAAAACGGTTAATGCCGAATTTGGTGACACCGAATTTGCGTTTGCGATGTTCCACCACTTTCTCGCCAATTTTCTTGAAGCCTGCCCATTTAGCGATAACAGGAATATAGCGATGCATCTCGCCATAAACTTCTATACTCTTCACCACGTTCTTTCGATAGGCTTTCAAACCGCAATTGTGGTCATGAAGTTTCACACCCGACATTTTGCTCGTCATCCAATTGTAGAATTTGGAAGGGATATTTTTTGTGAGCGAAGGGTCGTGGCGCACTTTCTTCCATCCCGAAACCATGTCGAAGCCATCTTCCTTAATCATCCGAACGAGTTCGGGGATTTCGTCGGGGCTGTCTTGCAAATCGGCGTCCATGGTAATCACCACATCGCCCTGCACCGCTTCAAAGCCAATGTTGAGTGCTGCCGATTTCCCATAGTTTCTGCGGAATTTTATGCCTCTGATATTGGGATTCTCCTTCACGAGGTTTTCAATCACCTGCCAAGAACTGTCCGTGCTGCCATCATCCACCAACATTATTTCGTAGGTGAGATGATTGGCATCCACCACCCGTTTGATCCAAGCGGTCAATTCGGGCAAGGATTCCTCTTCGTTATATAAAGGAATTACTATTGATACATCCATTTGTTATTACTATAAAATTAAAATACGTCGTTGATAGTTTCTTTCTTGCGAACAAACAACGCAACAATCAACCCAAATAGCCCACCATTCATTATTCCACCTAAAATAGCATATAAACTCGTTGATAAAACTGTGGTGCTGCTTCTAATTCGTTCTTCTTGTTGTGCCAAGATATCGTCCGGCATACCCCAGGCTTTCATGCTGTTTAATTGTATTTCAATTAACTGTTGCAATCTTTCGGGATCGAAGAAGGCTAAAAATATGTAGTTATACACGCCATAAATCAAGCCAAACACTACCGCCATCATTATAATAAACAAGTAGCTTTTTCCATAGGTCATAAATCCACCCAAATACTTATTCCGGTAATTTCTTCCAAAATAAATATAACACGTTACGGAAATCGCTAAGGTTACTAATCCGACCAGGAAGGTATGTTCCATAAAGCCTAATGCATAGACAACCATATCGGTTAATACTAAAATGCCCGTCATTATGAGTCCGGCAATTAATGCAGATTTGAAGAATTCTTTGTTATTGTTCATGCTTATAAAAATTATTTTGAAACAAAATTAATATTTTTTGCGATAATACAGATATTTTTTTTACTTTTGCAGCGGGTAAGTCTTATACGACCAGCTCCTGTGAACTCCCCCAGATTCGGAAGAAAGCAAGGGTAAGCGGTTGTAGCGGTGCGATATAAGTAGCTTACCCATTTTTTTATGTATATAAGATGCTTGTAAAAATTCATCCGGAAAATCCTGCTGAACGTCCTTTAAAAACAGTAGTTGATTGTTTGAACAACAATGGTATTATAATTTATCCAACAGATACCGTATATGGTTTGGCATGTAATATTCTCAAACCAAAAGCCATCGAACGTATTTCGCAGGTAAAAGGTATCAGCATCGAAAAAGCGAACTTTTCTTTTATTTGCTACGACCTCAGTCATATTTCCGAATATACCAAGCCAATTCCCAATAATATCTTCCGTTTGATGCGTAAAGCATTGCCCGGTCCGTTCACCTTTATTTTGGAAGCCAATAATAATGTCCCGAAAATCTTCCACAGTAAGAAAAGAACCATCGGTATTCGTGTTCCCGATAACAATATTGCTCGCGAAATAGTGCGTTTGTTGGGCAATCCAATCATGTCAACATCCATTCGGGATGAAGACACCATTGTGGAATATACCACCGACCCCGAATTGATACACGAGAAGTTCTTGAAACTTGTGGATATGGTGATTGATGGCGGATATGGCGACAACACTGCTTCCACTATCGTGGATTGCACTTCGGGCGAACCCGAAATCACCCGTCAGGGGAAAGGCATTTTGGAAGATTATTATTAAGAGATGCATCTCAACGAAGGAAATATACTAAAGAATCTGCCCGACAGCGCCCGTGAAGAGATGTGCACCATTCTTCATTCAACCAAAAATATCCGTATTGAACAAATTGTTTCCTCAGGGCAAACGTCGCCCGAAACAGGATGGTATGACCAGGATGAACAAGAATGGGTTCTCTTGTTAGAAGGGGATGCCAAAATTGAATTTGAAGATTCGCGCATTATACATATATATAAAGGTGATTATCTCTTGATAGCAGCTCACCAAAAGCATAAAGTTATTTACACATCCACCGATCCAACTTGTGTGTGGCTCGCGCTGTTCTTTCAATAATTGTTTACTATTAAAAAAATCGAAGCTATGAGCAATACAAATTTCAAAATACCTACTGAAGATATAAAAGACCTGATTCAGCCGATGGGTTTTTGTTTGGTATCCAATAAAATAACCGTAGATGGCATGAAGGTCGGGTTTATGTATCGCGAAAAGATGTTTGAAAAGGAAGACAGCGGTTGGCGATTTTTGTCGGGCACCGAAACCGAAGAATACCTTGAAGACCCCGCGATGGGAAAGATTTTAGATGTGAACACCGTTGCCAATTATGATGCCGCCATCATCCCTTACCTTAAAATGCCCGTCGGCACAGAACTCGAACGCATAGAAGGAACAGAAGAGTTCGTGAAACTTGAGAATGGTGAATAAGTTTCAGTGGTGTTTCTTGGAATTTGGGATTTGGATCTTGGTATTTGGTTCTTGAACTACCGTAGGTAAACCATCTTCTTCACCTGTACAGCATTCCCATTATCTAATTCGCAGAAATAAATCCCGGAAGGCAAATCTTTCGGCGTCCATTCTATAGTATAAGTACCGGCGGTTTTACTGTCTTGGAGCAAGGTGCTGACAATTTTTCCATGAAAATCCAATATCTTGAGGGATACATCAGGCGAATTGGCGTCAAGGGTGAATTTGATTTGTGTGGATGTGTGGAACGGATTGGGTGAGTTTTGTTCTAAACGATAATTGCCCGAAGAAGGATTTGTTGAGATGCTCGATGTGCCAAGTGTGGGGCTGCCCGCTTCCATCCATGCGTTATAGATGAGTTCTGCCAAGGCGTGGGAGGCATTCTTGAATAATAGCTTTGTGAACTTCTGACTTTTGCTCCACAAAGCATTTTTATAGGTTGTTGAATAATAATTGGTAGATAAACCATAAGCATAATCGTCGGCTGCCAACACCGAATCTATATAGGTATAGTTGGTGTAAATATAATTGAAAACATAATGGTTCACGTTTGGAATCAAATGGACGGTGTCGCCCGTATAGGTGATTTGGGAATTAAAGCCACTGACCATTGTGCTTTCGTAGCGCGAATGTATGCCATCGTTGCCGGAGTTTTGTCCGTCATAGTTTTTGGTGATATGCAAGGGCATGTGTCCATCAGCCACATAATGCCCCAAGTCGGCAGCGAAAAACATGGCTTTGGTCCAATTGTAATGCAAGAAAGCATTCTTGAGTGAATCGTACGTGGCTAAAGTAGTCCACGGCAAAATGCCATTGTTAGTAACCCAAAGTGTGCCGTTTTGGGCAACGATAGAGTCCCAAGTTTGGCGTATATGGTGTGTTGTGTTGAAATCGGCATACATGTCAATGTCAATATAATGTTTGGGCGATTCGGTGGGGTCGGTGGCTTTGCGGTCGTCGGCATCGGAGGCATGCGCCACCAAATAGGACGTCCAAGAATTGAACTGTGCCATCTGCTGAAAAAATGACAGCGAGGCATTGTTGCTGATTTTGTCGTGTCCGGTGGACCCCCAACTGATAAGGATTATGGCTACAAGGAGCAACAGAAATCCGGAAAAAATACGCTTTAGCATCTGCTTAAAATTTGAGACATCAAAATTACACATAATTATTGAGATAGAAGGAATTTTTATTTTTGATTTAGGATTTTTGATTTTAGATTTTAGAATTATGATTTATGATTTGGATGAGAAAGGTATATATGATGGTCTTTCCCGTATCGGCACAGAGCACATCTATGCTACCCAAGAGCATTTCCGCTTCATAGCGAAGTGCCAGCGCTTCATAGCGGAGCACTTCCGCTTCAAAGCGGAGCATCTCCGCTTCACCTCAGAGCATCTCCGCTTTACCTCAGAGGAGCTCCGCTTCACCTCAGAGGAGCTCCGCTTCACCTCAGAGGAGTTCCGCTTCACCTCAGAGGAGTTCCGCTTTACCTCAGAGGAGTTCCGCTTTACCTCAGAAACCCTTAGCTCCATTTCAATAAATTAAAAATCAATATCATATATACTATTTATCAAATTCAACAAAATCTAGGCTAATAGCAATCTATACCACCACAAAACAAAGAAGCTTACTTCCACCATCATTATATTTATATGTCAGTCTTGCTTCTGTTCTCTAAATCTTTAAAATCTAAAAGTTTTGACTAATTTTATTGGTATGAATGTCAAAAAAATGATATTGTGGAATGTTTTCTAATTTCATGTTCAATAATTTTTAGAAACAAAATGGAGTAGAATAAAATAAATATTGTAACTTTGCATCAATATTTAATGGTATGTATAATTGGAAAAAAGTAATGTCGGGCAACGATGTTTCAAAACTATTGATAAATAATGGTTGGGAATTAATTCGACAGAAAGGGAGTCATAGGCAATATAAAAAAAACAATATTGTATGCACCGTGCCGATGCACCCCGATATTAAAACAGGAACATTATCAGCCATAAAACGAACAATTGAATTAGCAGAAAAATTATAAATATGGAAACAATTACTCTCACCTATCGTGCGGAATCTGAAAAAAATGGCTTTAGCGTCGGTTGTCTTGATTGGGCTGCGGTATTTTCCCAAGGTGCAACTGTTGCTGAATGTAAAAAGAATATGATTGAAGTTACCGAAATGTTTTTAGAGCTTCTAACAAATAAAGAATTGTCAAAAGAGCAATATCCGGTGATAAAAAAACATATCGCCAATCCTTATACCTTTCAACTTACTTTTGATATAAAAAAAGCCAAACATGTTCCTGATTCTAAAATCAAATTTAATTCTAAAATCAAATCAATAAGCAATATTGCTGCTATTCTATAAGTTTATAAATCCCTATAAATCATTCCCTACTAGTATGAATGTCTTAAAATTATCTCCTATTATAGTGAGCGCACTGATGTTGGCAGCTCATTTTTTCAGAATTGAGAAAGACGCCATTGTGGTGATGTGTATTTGTTTTCCGTTTTTGTTGGTGTTCAAAACAAAATGGGCAGCGCGTAGTGTGCAAATTATTTTGTGTTTGGGCGGATTGGAGTGGCTTCACATCATGTATAAAGATATAGTGGAGCGCATGAACCAAGGCGAACCGTGGCATAGATTGGCTGTGGTTTTGTGCACGGTGGCGGCGTTCACCGCTGCGTCGGCATTGGTGTTCCGATTCAAAAGTCTTAGGAGATTATATGGATTTGATGGCAGTTCGGAAGAATTGGACGCCGCTTAGAAGGAAATTACTGTGTAGGATTGTAAAACGATTCCACACCCGGGTAGAAGAACTGTTCGCGGGCTACATCTTCTCGAAACATATAATAATGTACAGTGGATTCGGCACACAATTCGTTTTGGTCGTTATGTAAAAGGACTTCGACGACGGCAATATTTCGCTTTTGCGCTGTTATGTGAGCTTTCAAATGTACGATACTAGTGTCCATCATCAAAGGTTTTCGAAATCTAGTCTCAAGTTTGGAGGTGACGCCGGCAGTTCCCAACTTGGTTTGCACCACCCAACTAGCAATTTCGTCCATCAAAGTAGCCTGTATGCCACCATGCAACACGTTTCTGTATCCCTGAAAGTTGTGACTCGGTTGCCAATCGCAGCACACAAAGTCGCCTTCTTCATAAAACTCCATTTTAAGCCCAAACACATTGTTGGGCGAACATCCGAAACAATTGTAGCCTTCGGATTTGATATACGGATTGAAAATCTTTTTCATTAATTAGTCATTTTTACAAAAATAAAAATTAATTTTATCCCCCAAAATATAAAATGCAAAATGAGACGAAATTTATTACTATTTTTTAGCATCACGCTGCTGTTTTCCTCGTGCAAAACGGAATTATCAACGCAAAAGAAAATCGCTATCATGCAGCAGATGGATTGGTTGCGTGGAGTGTGGGTGGTGCAAACTTCGTCTTACACCTATTTTGAATCGTGGAAGAAAATAAATGACACACTTTATAGGGGAAAAAGCGTCATGCTGATTTCGCGGGATACGGTTTTCAGCGAACGCATGAGCATAGAAGCAAACAAGCAAAGCATCATTTTGACAACTCGAAACACCCAAAATCCGAGTAGTTCGATACAAAGTTTCCTTTTGAGCAAAGTTTCTAAAGATAAAATTGTTTTTTTTAATCGTTGGAACAAAGAAGAGCAAATGATTTCATACATTTTAAAAAGTCCTGATAATATGTATATTTACGTCGAAGGAGATAAAAAATCAGTGGCAAGTTATATGCTAGAAAAAATTATGAAATAAGAGATGTTAGTAAAAAATATAATTTATAGCGCTTAATTTTAAAAATTTAGTTACTTTTGCACCTTCAAAAAAATATGATATGGCAAAAAAGACAGACAAAACAGAAGACAGAATTGCATCAGTAGAAATTGCGTTAGACAGAGGTGAACAATTTTTTGAGAAGAATAAAAACCTATTATTCTATATTCTCTTAGGAATACTCGTCATCGTGGGCGGTTACTTTGGCTACAAAAAATTCATTAAAGGACCCAAAGAACTCGAAGCACAAGCAAAAATATTTTTTGCAGAGCAGTATTTTGAGAAAGATTCATTGAAACTTGCTATGAATGGCGATGGAACAAATCTCGGATTTATTCAAATTGTGAATGATTATGGTTCCACCAAATCGGGTAATTTGGCAAAGTATTATTTGGGGATATGTTATCTGAAGACAGGAGATTTCCAAAACGCAATCAACAACCTCGAAGATTTCAGTTCGGATGATCAAATTATAGGTCCGATGGCTATTGGTGCCACAGGCGATGCGTATATGGAATTAGGTCAGACCGACAAAGCTATTGAGTATTATTTGAAAGCTGCCAAGGAGAAAAAAAATGACTTCACAGCACCTATGTTTCTACAGAAAGCAGGTTGGGCTTATGAAATCCTGAAACAATACGACAAAGCTATTGAAGTTTATACCAAAATACAAAAAGAACACTATAAAAGTTACGAAGCCCGCGATATCGAAAAATATATTGCTCGCGCAAAAGGTTTAATGGGACCTAAATAATTCTTGCATGAGTGCAAAAAAAGTAAATCTTTCGGATTACGGTAAGATTACCGAACAAGTATCTGATGATTATACTATAGGTATAGTTGTTTCTGAATGGAATAGCGAAATCACCAACGCTTTGTTGGATGGTGCTGTTGCTACCCTAAAGGAATTAGGTATAAAAAAATCGTCGCTTATTATTGAACACGTCCCCGGAAGCTTCGAACTGCCGTTGGGAGCTCAATATATCATTGACAGCTGCCTTGCCGATGCTGTTATATGCTTGGGCTGTGTGATTCAAGGAGAAACTCGTCACTTTGATTTTATCTGTCAAGCCGTAAGTCATCAAATTGCGCAACTCAATATGGATTACAGCATCCCTGTTATCTTTGGCGTCTTGACCACGGATACAATGCAACAAGCATTGGATCGTGCCGGAGGCAAACATGGCAACAAAGGCGTGGAAGCTGCTGCCGCTGCTATCAAAATGTTACAGTTGCGCGATAGATTAGACGCCAATAATTAATACTTATATTTTATGAAAGATGTACGCATTGTTTTCATGGGTACGCCTGAAATCGCTGTGGAATCGCTTCGGCAGATACTCCAAGCGAACTATACAGTAGAAGCAGTAGTAACTCCTCCCGACAAACCCTCAGGAAGAGGCTTGCATCTGCACGAATCCGCCGTCAAACAATTCGCATCTTCGCAACACCTAAACATACTTCAGCCCGAAAACCTTTCAGATGAAAGCTTTATCGCTACAATTAAAGACATAAATCCCGACATAATTATCGTCGTTGCTTTCCGCAAAATACCGGATAGACTTTTGGACTTGCCTAAAATTGGCTCTTTCAATCTCCATGCTTCCCTATTGCCGCAATATAGAGGTGCCGCACCCATCAATTGGGCTATCATGAATGGAGAAACGCAAACGGGGCTTAGCACCTTTTTGTTAAACAATAAAATTGATGAAGGGAAGATACTGCTGCAAAAAATCATGGATATAATGCCATCTTATAATGCAAGCGATTTATACAACCTGATGAAGGTTGATGGTGCAATTTTGGTCTTAGACACAATTAAAATGCTTCTCAGCGGTAATTATAATTCTATTGACCAACAAAATTTATCCACAGATTCCCTTCTGTTAAAAAAAGCTCCAAAGATTTTCAAAGACCATTGTCGCATTGATTGGAATAATGTTGTAGTGAAAATCCAAAATCAGATACGCGGATTAAGTTATACCCCCGGAGCCGTCACCGAATTGATTTCACCCAATGAAACCACCTTTTCATTAAAAATATTCCGCTCAGAATTTCATTTTAGCGATAAAAAGGAAAGACCCGGAAGCATCGAAACCGACAATCATAAACATCTTCGCATTTTTGCTTCCAATGGTTTTCTTGATTTGAAAGAAGTGCAACTTTCAGGGAAAAAGATGATGAAAGTGGATGATTTGCTCAGAGGGTTCAAAATAAGTAACCAATTTATTGCTAGATAAATTCAGCAAAAAAGTCTCTGAAAGCCTTGTTATTCATGCAAAGTTTTCAACAAAGTGCCTGTTTTATTAACAAAATGGGGCTTTTCGCGCTCAAACGCTTGCTATTACTCGATTTTTTATTAACTTTGCATAACATTCATTAAAATAATTTAATTTTTAATTTTAAATTTAGAACCATGAACAAAGCAGAATTAATTGACGCAATGGCTGCAGAAGCCAACATGACCAAAGCTGATGCTAAAAAAGCATTAGATTCTTTTATCAAAGCAACCTCCGGAGCATTAAATGCAGGACAAAGAGTTGCATTGGTTGGTTTCGGATCTTTTTCAGTAGCTGAAAGAGCAGCCAGAACCGGTCGCAATCCTCAAACAGGAAAAGAAATCAAAATTGCAGCTAAAAAAGTTGTGAAATTTAAAGCAGGCAATGAACTAACAGGCGGTATGTAAAATCATCGCATGTGCAAAACTGAGTCCCGAAGCAATTCGGGACTTTTTTTTTTATGGAAAAGAATTACACATTGTCTTTGACTGAATTTTTAAGCGAGTTTGTTACCGACAACAGGCTCGAAAGATTTAATCAAGTCATCAAATGGCGAACGCGACACATAAGCATCGCCCTCGAAGACGTCTATCAACCACATAATGCTAGTGCCGTCCTCCGCTCTTGCGACTGCACAGGCATCCAAGACATCCATATCATCGAAAAAAACTACCAATATCAGGTGAACGACGATGTGGCTATGGGTTCTTCGAAATGGTTATCCTTGATAAAATATAATGCAGCAGAAAATAATACCCTCGCCTGCATCGAACAGCTAAGAACGCAAGGCTACCGCATTGTTGCAACTACTCCCCACAAAGATGACTGTTTGATTGACGAGCTCCCTTTGGACTCCAAAACCGCTCTCTTCTTTGGAACCGAACTCGAAGGTATCAGCAAAGATGTTATTGACAATGCCGATGCATTTGTCAAGATTCCGATGTTTGGGTTCACCGAAAGCTATAATATCTCAGTGTCCGCAGCCATTTGTTTGTTCACACTGACGCAACGTTTGCGGAAATCAGACATCCATTGGCAGCTCAGCGAACAGGAAATAATGGACATAAAACTGCAATGGCTCAAAAACAGTATTCGCGATTCTGTGCTCCTAGAAAAAGAGTTCAAAAAGAAATTTATATAAATTCTGATTATTTTATGGCTTCGTCCAACATTTTTTGCTATTTTTGCAAACTGAACTTTAACAAACATATTTATAATGGGAAAAGGTGATAAAAAATCAAAACGTGGCAAAATTTGTATAGGAAGCTACGGTGTAAAAAGACAAAAGAAAAGAGTGAAAGCTTTTGATGCTATCGATGCTGCTGCAAAATCTTTTGAAACAACAGAAGTTGCTGAGAAAAAAGCAAAAAAAGTCGCAGCGCCTAAAGCTGAAGTAACCGACGAAACAGCAAAAGTGAAAAAGGTAAGCAAGAAAGCAAAAGAAGAATCAGAAACTACTGAATAATCTCTTTTAAAGGCGAATAGTAAGAATCAACTTCTTACTATTTGCTTAAATGCTTCTCCCCTTTCTTCAAAATTCTTAAACATTCCATAACTTGCCGCTGCCGGCGATAATAGGCATATATTGCGTTTCGCAGTATGCTGCTTTGCAAGCTTTACAGATTCTATTAGCGTATCAACACTAAAAATATTTTTCTTTCCATAGTGCTTCTTGAGGTAAATATCCCGCATTCTCTTGCCTGCCTCATCTATAAAAATCAAGTTCCTCACTGCGCTATTCTCAACAAAATCCATCAAATCATCATAATAAATCCCGCGATCGAAACCGCCAAGGATTAAAGTATCCACTTCCTTCAAGGCGTTGACAGCAGCCATCGTAGCTTCCGGTATCGTGGATATGGAATCATTATAATAGTGGACATCCTCATAAGTCCCAACGAATTCTATCCGATGTGCCAAAGGTTGAAAACTCTTCAAACCATTGCTTATCTTTTCGTCAGGAACAATACATAACTTCGCAGCACACACCGCCGCCATGATATTCAAAAAATTATGTCTCCCTTTGAGTTGTGTATCTTCAGAATTAAAGATGTATTCCAAATCATTTCTATCAATATGAGATATCATGGAATCCTTTGCAAAAGCCCCCCGCATCAACTTAGTGTTCAGCGAAAACGGAGTCAAGCTAGATGCCAATGCCGATTTCTCAATCCACTGACGGATCAATGCATCATCATAATTATAGATTAAAAAATCCTCAGCCGTCTGATGCAGAGCAATATTAAACTTCGCTTCCTGATATTTTTCGTATGACGCATAATGGTCCAAATGCTCCTGAAAGAAATTCAACAATATCGCCACATGCGGCGAAACTTTGATATGCTCCAACTGATGCGACGAAAGTTCATACACTACAATCGTGTCCTTGCCTATCGAATCTATCAATTCAAAAGGCGGCGTCCCGATGTTGCCCACCAAAACACAATCATCACTATGCTGTTTTATCAGATGATAAATCAAACTCGAAGTCGTGCTTTTCCCTTTAGTGCCCGTAATGCCGATGATTTGATTTCTATAAAAACGTATGAACAACTCCGTTTGCGACGTCAGTTTCTCATCATCCATTTTCGGCAACCCCTTCATCGAAATGCCCGGACTTTTTATAACCATATCAAAATCTGCCAAATTATCAGTATAGTTTTCGCCCACTTGAAACCTACAATGCACATCGCCTTGCGCAATCTCCACCGTTTTAGATTTCTCATTACCATCTGCCACCACAATCTCTATCTCAGGCAACAGCCTTCTGATAAGTCTATAGGTAGCCTTCCCCTCCACGCCAAAGCCGAGTATCACTATAGATTTACCCTCGAAAAACGCCTTTAATTGTTCCAACATAACAACGCATTCTTTAACACATCTGCCTCCTCTTGATTCAAATAATGCAGCCCTTCAAAGCTGTCCATGCTTTTCATGGGATTATATTTCCGATACTTCTCATAAGCGTCCAACCCCTTATAATACTGCAACAAATAAGGCGTATCCCCATTATAATTCCCCACTATCATACACAACGCCACATTCACTTCCTCCACCGTCCCTATACATTCAAACGGTTTCACGGCTTCCTCCCCTATCAGTTGATTAAAATAATTCCTCAACTGACGCTTATCCAACAAATTCTCCCCAAAAATCTCCTCCAACTTTTCCATCGCTATAAAGGGCGACAAGATGATAAACGCAAACAAACATTTCGGACATGAACAACACCAAATATCCGTCTTACTGCCCACATTACAACTCTTAAAAACCGAGAAATACTGCTCATATCCCGAAAACAAATACCCAATTTGCAGCTCCTGCAAAGGGCGCAAAAAACTATGATAATTGATCTCCGAAACAATATATTTATCCACATAATTCCTAAAATCCGTCTCAAACTCCACACTCTTTGAATACTGATGATTCACCCGCAAACCCTTCACAGTCGCCTCATTCGCGCTCGATTCGTTCGACAAGGCTATCATCCCCTTGCCCGAAATCGCAGCCGTCAGCAACGAAACAAACGCCAACACCGCCGAAAATGGCGTATGACCATTCAAAAACCCTTGCTTATTCAACTCCAACAAAAACGGGTCTATCCGCCGATGCACTATGATACTATCCTCCCGCCGAAACCCCGCAATCTCCATACATTCGTCCGTCGCTTGCCGCGGATTAATCACCATCGGCGTCACGTCATACAAGCCTTTCAACATCTCCAACGTCACCACCGAATCCTTGCCCCCGCCCACAGGCACTATACAGCCCCCATCCGTCCCCACATGCGACTTCTGCAAATGCGCCCCACTCGCACACCTTATCTCCACAAATTTCTCCTCATTCACCGCTATCCCATTCAAATAAAAAAACTCGCCCAAGCCATTAAAATAAAGCTTCTTCCACCACGCAATCTGCTCATCCGTCAACTTAAAAGGCTGAATCACTATCACCTTCGGACACGCCGCCTTCCAATAGCTAATCAGTTCAATCATACCGATATGAAACACCAAATTCTCCATCAATTCCACCGAAAGCCCCTCAACCTTATAAAAATCCCGCATCGGAATCTCCACCACAGGATTAAACACAAATGAATCGTCCACACTAAAACAAAAACTCATCCGAATCGCATCTTCATCCAATTGATACGCATAGCTTTCGTAGCAAAACTCCTGATACGTGAATCGCAATTCCTTAAATTTCTTATAATTATCAACCAAATTCATAAAGCCAAGCTTTCTTTCAATTTATTATGGTGCAAATATACGAAAAATTACAAACCAAATTCAATAAATAAAATAATTATCCCTCCCCTCAATCCAATTAAAACCTTCAAACTCCTTGGAATTTGGGATTTGCCTGCCCGACTGCTTTTCGCAGGTGGGGTACTTGGTATTTGAAGTTTGGATTTTGGTATTTGGATATTTTTCTTTTGGGCGCATCCCCCCGAGAAAATCGGGGGGTCGGGCTTTACGTTCCAAGTCCTCGCGCCTGAAAAGCGGCGCTGTGGGCTTTCCCCTCCAATCCCTTGCGCTCGTGCCCCGTGTCCATCTCTCGGACTTCTAATCAAACATTTTTTTAGCTCTTCCCCTTTATCAAAACAAACGCAAACAAAAAACCTTCTTAAATTTTAAAACCTTAATACAAACGAAATCCCCCCTACCAAACCAACCTTCTTACCTTCTTCTAAAACCTCAGTAGAAAAGCTAAACAAACACACAAATCAACCTTATTACCTTATTTCCTTCTCTAATTTTTTTTTTATTATCGCATTATCCTATCCAAAATAATCGTTCTAAACAACCAAAATTTTTGTTTATTTCCCAAACTATCTTTCACAACTATTAAAAAATTACCCTTGGTCAATGAAAGAGCTATTTTATCTGTCTTGTTTTTCAACTCAATTATATCCGTTGGTATAGAAAATTCATAATTGACCTTATTCATATAATATGCAAATACAAGGCATGGAAAATTCAATCGTATTTCGTCATTCACATATACTGCATTTCTTCCATTTTCAAACACCCATTTTGGTCGTCCATCCTTCCAAATTGTTCTCGGATGATAAACACAACAATCAAAGCTATTATTGTTATTAATCCCATTAAATAAATTTCCTGATGAGTCAACAAACACGGCATAATAATCCAAATTATAGGCTTTATAAAATGTATTTTCAAATTCCGGTTTGCTTTTTTCAGTCAATTCAACTTGGTCAATTGTAAAAGGATCTATGCCCGTATATTCTTTTAACCTACCTGCCATAGCCTTCTCAATTCTTGGCATTTCAGTTTCTACTAAATGCCCATATCCACAATGAATAATCATTTTTGCTTTTGGGTCCTTATCTAAAATTGTCTTTATATTTTTTGCCTCAAATATCTCTCTTTCCTTCCCTTGCATATTTTTAGACATAGTATCATAACCAAAAACATAATATCCAATTTGAAGAGCTGTTCTCACTAAATTGCCACATTGAGGCTGATCCACATACAAACCTGTAGTAAATAATTGAGGATATTTTCGTTTATTCAAATCCTTATCATATCTACTAACAGCTTCCATGCCCAAATATCTATATCCTTCATTATATAAATCCTGTAGAAGTGATTCCGTGAAAACTCTATGAATTGGTTGATGATGCGCTTCATTCAAAATGATTATCTTCTCTTTTTTTGCTCTTTCTAAAATGTATTGTTTTGCATTAAGTGTTTTATAATTCAAAACATAATCCTCATCATAAACCGAAGTCCCCGTCGGTTTTGCATTTATATCAGCAATACGTAAAACATTTCTATAATCATTAATATATGAAAACAAATATGCCGCTTCTTGCGGACGTTCTTTGTATCTTTTCGATGTATCTTTGGCTATCCGATTACGCAATGTATCAGAAAACTGATAGTATTTGCCTAAAGTAATTTGACCGTTGCAAATAATTGGGATGATTAATAATATTAATAAACTTATCTTTTTCATTTTAATACCCCGTACAAGCCTCTCCTTAATTTTTCATTTTTCATTTTTCATTCAAACCTGTTGAGCAGTAAAATTAAACTTCATTTTTCTCTACAGAAATGAAACATAAGTAAGATCGAAGGATAGAACATTACGTGAAGGAGTATTCGATTTATTTCGCATCTTTTTCCCACGATTTTGATACATCACTTAGCTCCTTATCCATATCTTTAAATTCTTTTGAATCTTTTTCAACTATCTTTTTATCCTCATTAATCCATTGAATAAGGTGTCCATTCTCTAAATAATATTTTTCATTATAAACTATTTGAAAATTAGCGTCTGTCCAAATGTGTTCAGCAAAGATTAAATGCCCATTTGAAAAATAGTAATATGTGCTTTTCAACAGATTATTATCGTTGTACGAAGATGTACAATATTTGACTGTTTTTTTTAGGCGATAAATAATTCTAATATTATTACTACTATCTCCCCAATTTTTTATTTCTTGTTTATAGTTGCCTATATTGTTTTTAATTCCCAAAACTGTTGTGTCAATAGAAGTAATTTGCTTGTCAATCTGAGAAAAAGCACTAACAGATTGAAACAGGAAGGTCAAAATAATGATAATTGTTTTCATGATGATTTTATTTGTGTTTGTTTTTCTTTAAATTTCGCTAACGTTTAGCATATTGCCAACGCCCTTTTTTTGCTGGATTTAAAAGCACTGCCCTTTCTGTCCGTACAAATGGTTGTAAGAGCACTGCCCGTTCCGTAACACGTCCGCCCGCAAAAAATGGGTGGGGCAATATGCCAGTTAGCAACAGGCGATATTATTCTTTGTCTTGTCAGTAAGCTGCATTATCAATTTTCAAATTAGTTAGAATCACTCGTAGCTCGTCTTTTGTAATTTGCGGAAGTAACCCAAATGTGTCATTCGATAACCTTCCCTGTCCATATGCTGTTCCAAAATACTGTTTGTTGAATTTAATGTTTAAATAGAGGTCAAGTACTGTTCTTATGTTCCCATACTCTTTGAAGTTATTAGAGAAATAACCGGTATATTTATTAAAGTTGTTTTCAAAGAATCCGGTCTGTGTCTTAACTGAATGAATTAGTAATAAATCGAATGTCATCTGAAACGTATTAATCCTCATGAGTTGCGAAAGGCTATCTATATTAATCTTAGTCAAAAACAATGCCTGCAAGATGGAATCATTTCGCTTTACAATGTCATAATTAATTTCATTAAAAGCGTAACATTTTATTCTATAATACTGGTCACTAAAAAAAATATATCTAAGTTGCAAGTCCGGGTCCGTTTTCCTTGTATTGTCGTTACTTAGATAATTCTGGTTAGATATGGATAACAACTTTAGTAATGAGTCCTCTGTCAAGTCTCGGTTATGCTTATAAATGTCAATAATTAATGAAATGCTGTCATTACCTGTATGCAATTGTTTCATTAAAGAATCGCGGGTCGCATTTTTACTTTCATGTGTAGTCTGACTAAATGTCAAACTACTGAGACATGTCAAGATTAATATATAAATGTTTCGAGTTGCCATCCTTTTTTTTCACTTGTTGCTAACGTTTGTGCTACACCATTGGTGTTATTTTTTCTATATCTATTATTATTTTACAAAGATAAACAAATATCCCCTTTCAAAAAATTAATTATATAAAAAACAGGAACACACCTTAATCGCTGCATTCCTGTTTTAAAAATATTTTTATATTCTTTTTTACAACACCGTTAAAAAGATAGGTCCTTGCCAATCCACTCTTTTTTTGGTGTAGATTCCTTTATGAAAAAAGGCAAGTCTTGCTTTGGGCACGCCGATTGCTGTTGTTTTTGCACCCGAACTTTCCCAAGGGTCGGCTTTGTTGGCAAAGTTTTCCAAATCTGCTGACCAAGTGTAAAGATGTGCAACAGCTTCGTCACCTTCGGCATCAAATTTAACTTCACCCGAATTATCACCTCTGTTAGCTGTAAAAGTATGCGTTGTGCCACCGCCATGTCCTACAACTTCCATGTTAGCACTTTGAATCATAGCTATTTTTGCTTCGTCAGAAGCTGTAGTATTCAAAACAACCAATTCAACCATGCTTGTTAAAGCAGTCACATCTGTTTCCCAAACTACTCGGGCTGCAGCAATGTTGCTTGTTCTGTTGGGTGATTTTGGTTTTTCTAATGCTGTTAGAAGTTTGCCTGAGCTAACTCCAACCTTTGCTGCCTGAGCTTGAATGTCCACGCCGGGATAAAGTGGATTGTTTATCACTCCAGCGGCATAGCGATTGCCTATTATAACAGCATTCGCATTAGTGAGGAATCTAAATCCTAATCTTACTTTAAATTTCATATCAATTAAATTATAATGTTAGTATTAAATTTGAGACCGTAAAATTAATACTATTTTTCTAAATACAAAACATTCGACAAATATATTTATTAACAAAATACATAATGAAAGTTATAAAATAAAGATAAAGAGAGATTTATAAGTTCATATCTTTTTATTTAAAACGAATTAAAAATAATTAAA
>CAIOYH010000019.1 GCA_903862465.1 uncultured bacterium
CCGCTCGGTGACCGGTCGACTCCGCTCGGCGTCCGGTCGACTCCGCTCGGTGACCGGTCGACTCCGCTCGGTGACCGGTCGTCGAGCGGAGTCGAGACGCCTTTCATCAACAACACGTGGAAAACACTAGCCCTCGAGCATGAGCTTTATAACTGCAAACAGATAATCTATAGACTACTGAATAATCAACTTCCCCATTACCACCCTATCCCCATCATCAACTTTCACGAAA
This sequence comes from uncultured bacterium, assembly GCA_903862465.1. GTDB lineage: Bacteria > Bacteroidota > Bacteroidia > Bacteroidales > CAIWKO01 > CAIWKO01. Next base: position 233 of record CAIOYH010000019.1, read on the forward strand.
TAGATACCCGCAGGTTTATTTAGACTAATAAGAGTGGAGGCTTGGGTGATGCTTTGTTCATACACCAAGGCTCCAAGGGTGTTGAAGATTTGCAGGGTGGCAGGGCTAAAGTCGGGAGGGAGTTGGAGGGTGAAGGTATTGGTGGTGGTGGGGTTGGGGAAGATGGAGAGAACGTTTGTTTCTTTTGTTATTTCATTGATGCTATTACTACATAAAGTTACAGATGTGCTTTCACTACTAACAGTCGTTACAGGAGTTGTGACAAAAATAAGAGGCATGTTTACGATGGTTGCAGGGTTTGAAGAAATGGTGGCAGTTGTCTTTATACATGTCAATGGTTTTCCTTGATTGCATCCGCTATTTCCATTGGCATCGGTTTTAATCACATACACATTTCCCGTACCAAAGCTTTGGGTGAATGCTGCAATACAATATCCACCATCGGTGGTTTGTTGAACCGATTCTCCGCCATCATCATTAGAACCTCCATACGTTTTACTCCACACAGTATCTGCATAGCTATTGAGCTTTACTAAATAAACATCTGAAGAACCCGCACCATAACTATAGGTATTACCGACAACTATATATCCGCCTTCATTCGTTTCTTGAATTTGGCGACAATAGTCTGCCATAGAACCTCCGTAGGTTTTAGTCCATAAAGTATCTCCAATCGCATCGGTCTTTATCAAGTACATATCTACAGAGCCTGCACCAAAACTCCATGTATATCCTCCAATAATATAACCGCCATCGGTAGTTGGCTGAACGGAAGTGCCATAATCATCGCTTAGTCCTCCATAGGTTTTGGACCAAAGCATAGAACCAACGGAATCAATTTTAATTAAGTAAACATCAGAATTCCCTCCCCCAAAACTTTTGGTTGAACCCACTATAATATATCCGTTATCTATTGTTTCTGTAGCATTAAGACCAACATCATCACTAGTACCTCCATATGTTTTTGTCCATAATGTGTCTCCATTGGCATTCGTCTTTATGGCACATACGTTTTCATCACCTGCGGCACTATAAGATTCCCCCACAATAATATATCCGTCGTCATGTGTTTGTTTGACAGAATTTGCCATATCAATATAGGAGCCATACGTTTTTGTCCATACTATATTTCCATTTTCATTGGTTTTTATTACATACATCGAGAAATCATAAATACCTGCAATTATATATCCGCCATCAATAGTTTGCCCAACAGATTGCCCGAAATCAACATCTGAACCACCATAAATGTGTGTCCACATTACATCTCCATTCGAATCAGTTTTAATTAAATATACATTTGAATTATTGGCACCGATAGTCCCTACAACAATATATCCTCCATCAGTAGTTTGTTGAATGGAGTGTCCATAATCAGAACCTGTTCCTCCATAAATTCTTTGAAAAGTTATTTGTGCCGAGGCAATGCCCGATACGAAAAACAGCATCAGCGAAGCGAGAAGTAAACTTTTTGTATTCATACTCTATATTCTTTAAATTATTATTTCAAAATCTTCAACAAAATCTACAGCAAAGGTACAAAATATTTACAATAATCATTATTTTTATCCCCCAAAAATCCTAAAAATAATAATTAAAAACAAAAAGTATCATGAAAAACAAAAACCAACAGCCCGTTTATGGCATCATCACCTTGTTAGGCATGCCGCAATTTAAGATCTATGACCCCAATTCGGTGGGCTATGTGGAAGTGAACGACAAAGAAATCACCGTTTACTTCAAAAATGGCAGCACACAAATAAGCCACATGAGCCTCACCGCTTTCGAAGTGCAATGCAACCCAAATCAGTTTTGCCGCATCCACTACAAATATCTCATCAATATGAATTATGCCAAAAGTAAACGTCGCCACGGTAGGGGCTATAAAGTGACGCTGAAAAACGATACAGAATTGGAGGTTTCGGTGAAAAAAAAAGATAATTTTTTGAAGCTTGCAAAAATCTATATACCAAGCTAATAAAAAATAGTTGAAAAAATAGTTGCACACTTACGACGACATGTGCGTAAGCTATTTCGGGCTTTTTTACTTTTGTAGCGTGAAAGGATTAAGGTGTTCTTTGTTTGATTCGGATTTGAGAAAAAAAGCTAGGCTTTGCTAATTATCTAGCTCAGGCAGTTGCCCGAGCACCTCAGGCAGTTGCCCGAGCACCTCAGGCAGTTGCCCGAGCACCTCAGGCAGTTGCCCGAGCACCTCAGGCAGTTGCCCGAGCATCTCAGGCAGTTGCCCGAGCACCTCAGGCAGTTGCCCGAGCACCTCAGGCAGTTGCC
>CAIOYH010000020.1 GCA_903862465.1 uncultured bacterium
TCATGGCTGCAACAGCTTGGAATTTGAAGAAAATGATGCAAAAACTTAAAGAAGAATTTTTGTGCTTCATTTTTAGGATACTTTTTCGGCAAAAATTTATTTTAACCATAGCCTGAAAAATGACTTTATAAGGAGCGACTATTTAAGATTTTAGTCTTTTGGTTTGAATGTGAAATCCTAAGCCGCCTGAAATCATGAATTCGTCGAGACGAAGGGAGCTATTGGATGCTCCGCGGTAGCGTGAGGTGAGATAATTGGCGGCTATGAAGAAGTTGCAAAGTTTGGAGAAATAGAGATTATATCCCAAGGTGATGCTGATAGCAGGCAACATCCGCAAGGGTAAGATGGTTTCAGATGTTGTTGGGGTAGTGGGTTGGGTGATGGATATGCCGGGTTGCAGTCCTGCAAAGAAGTCGCTTCTTCCTTTTGGCATGTGAAGCAGTGCGCCAAAGAGTATGATGGCATTGCGTTTTAATACGGCATTGGCTTTACGACTGTCGAGATACCAAAAACAATCGCCACGGAAGCTGAGATTTTTTCCTGTGTAGTATTCCATATTTCCACTCAGATATACGTTTTTGCTTTTGTGTTGAAGCATGAAGCTTTGATTGAAAGCTACATCGGCTTTTAGCAAGCCTGCTCTGATGAAATCTTCTTTTTGTTGGGCAAAGCTGAGCGATGCCGTCAACAAAAATATTCCGATAAACATGTTCTTTACCATAAGTCAGCGATTTTATAATTTAAACTAAAGTGAAGTAAAATGTGGTCTTGGATGCCTAATCCTTTTGTTTTGGTGAAGGTGGTGATGCCTTCTTGATGGGATGCGGTGATTTTGGTGCCAATATGTATCATATATTGCGCTACCACGGAAATGTCAAAGCGTTTGGTGATGTTAACATGTGTGCCAACACCGCCTTGCACGGAAGCACTCCACCGTTCGGCAAAGTTGGAAGGGTTCGCATTGTCGGTAAACTTCAGATATTCGAAGCAGTGTCCGGCAAGCAAATAGGGTTGCAGGATAGGGTCGGGTTTTTTGGAGAGATAATACATCACACTCCATCCAATGTGGGTGTCGGCTCGCCAAGCATAATCAGCCAAATCGGCTTTCAGGTGGTCGGCAAACCATTCGGTGTTCACGCGGTCAGAAAACTGCAAACGAAACTGAGCGCCTGTGCCAAAAGCTGTTTTTTGCCACACGCCATCGTTCACAAGCCCGATGCTACTTCTGACGCCCAAAGAAAGTATGCCTGATTTTTTGTTTTTAAGATGTAGTTCTTGCGCCTGAGTCGGCATGATAAGAACCATTGCGAAGAAAAATACTAACGTTCTCATATCTCTTGGAGTTTGGTCTTAAGAAGAACGTTTGCCAAAAGAGCAATATTGTGATGGGATGTTTTTATTTACAGCAAAGCTGAGAAAAGTACTTCCACCGGATGGAATGCTTTTGTGCCTGTGCCGTGTTCAATCTGCTGTCGGCAGCTTGTTCCCGGGGCAACAATGATAGTTTCTGAGGTGCTTTTTCTTATTTCGGGGAAAAGAATAAGTTCTCCAATTTGCATGGATACATCATAATGTTCTTTTTCGTAGCCAAAGCTGCCTGCCATGCCACAGCACCCGCTTGCGATTTCGCTTACATGATAGTTAGTCGGCATCTCAAGCATTTGATGCGTGGGTAGGGTGGATGAAAGGGCTTTTTGGTGACAATGACCGTGAAGTTTTATGGTCTTTGATTCATTGGAGAATAATGCGCGATTTATGTTGCCTTTGGTGAACTCATCGGCGAGGAATTCTTCGATAGTGAAGGAATTTTCGGCAATGAAGGCAGTTTTTTTCCTTAAATCTATGCTTACAATATCAGGATAATCATCTCTAAAGCTTAGGATTGCTGAAGGTTCTATGCCTATCAAAGGGGTTTCGGTTGTGATGAAAGTTGATAAAAGAACAATATTATGGTTGGCAATCTGTCGGGCTTTCTTCACCATTCCTTTGGAGAAATAGCTTCTGCCACTGTCATGGATAGGAGCAATTTGAATGTGATAGCCCAATCGCGTGAGTAATTGAATTGCTTTTTTTCCAATCTCTACATCATTATAATTGGTGAATTCATCGGAAAAGAAATGGATAGTTTTGTCTTTGGGTGGCTTATTTTTTAAAAATGTGGCTGCCCATTTGCGTAGGGTAGTTTTACCAAGTTTTGGGAGGCTTCGTTGGTGTGCAAAGCCAAGGAATTTTTTTAGTATAGAAGAAAGGTAGTGATTACTGACGAATCCATTAAATACCTTGGGCATCAAGCTGCCGAGGCGATTCAATTTTGTGATGTTACCAACAAACCACGTGCGGAGGGGAATATGATGTGCATCATAATAGTGTTGCAGGAACTCGGTTTTGTAACGCGCCATATCTATCCCTGATGGACATTCGCTTTTGCATCCTTTACACATCAAACATAAATCTAATATGTTGTACAACTCTTTTTTTGCAAAAGGATTCTTCAAGGTGGTATCGTTTAGCATTTCGCGGAGCAAATTGGCGCGGGCGCGGGTGGTGTTGTTTTCATCTAAAGTTGCCATGTAACTTGGACACATCACACCGCCAATAGCGGAAGTTTTTCGGCAATCAGCAGAACCATTGCAGCGTTCGATGGCACGAAGTAGCCCATTGGTTAGGGAAAAGTCAAAATATGTGTCGAAATGTGGGGTTTTGCAGATGTTTTGTTCTCGCAAATTATTTTCAATGCAAGGCGCGGCAATGATTTTGTTCCGATTAAATATATATTGCGGGTCGAAAACTTCTTTTAAATCTTTTAAAGCATTATACACTTTGTCGCCTAACATGAGAGGTAGAAATTCTCCTCGCAAGCGACCATCGCCGTGTTCTCCGCTCAAAGATCCGTGATATTTCTTGACAAGTAAAGCAGTTCTGTAGGCAATTTTTTTGAGCAGTTCGACGCCTTCGGGATTGCGCAAATTTAAAATAGGTTTGAAATGCAATTCGCCGGTGGAGATATGACCATAAAATGCGCAGTCCACACCGTATTCTTTTAGCATCAGACGAAATTCGGCAATGTAGGAAGGCAGTCTATCGGGCGAAACGGCAGTATCTTCGACAAAACTATGAGGTTTGGCATCTGTAATAAATCCTGTGAGTATGCCAAGCCCCGCTTTTCGCAAGGAACGAACTTTCGCCATATCCGATCCAAAAATTACAGGGAAATGATATCCATAATTTGATTTCTTCAGTTCGGAAATGAGTTTTTCGGCGGATTGTTGTAAAGTATCGAGATTTTTATCCGCCAATTCAATTATGAGGATGGCTTCGGGTGCGCCTTCGATAAAAAATAAATTATGTTGCTGACTGAGGTTTTTGGAAGCACCTTGAATAATTGTTTTGTCAATAAGTTCTACTGCGGTGGGGTTATATTTCAACGCAATAAGATTGGCAAGCAAGGCTTCTTCCAAAGAAGAAAAATGCGCACAAATAAACAATTCGCTTTGCGAAACAATGGGAATAATGTTGAGTTTTGCCTCCGCGATGAATGCCAAAGTTCCTTCGGAGCCACAAATTAGTTTGGCGATATTTATTTGATCATTACTTTCGCTATCAAACGCATCCGTATGCAGTAAAATATCGAGTGCGTAGCCATTGTTGCGTCTTTTTATGCTTGGTTCGGGATAATTCTCATCTATTGCTGACGCTAAATCATTTTGAGAAAGTGAAGTGCGGATGTGCTCATAGATTTTGTTTTCTAAATTTTCGCCCTTGCATTTCTCCAAAAAAACATCCTTAGAAATTTTTTCAAATTCAGCTTCGCTGCCATCGCTCAGGAGGCATCGAATTTTTAGCAGATGGTCGCGGGTGCTTCCGTAAATAAGAGAATGTTCGCCGCAGGAATTGTTACCAATCATACCGCCAATCATGCAGCGGTTGGAGGTGCTCGTTTCTGGGCAATACATAAAACCGTGAGGCTTAAGGAAGAGATTCAATTCGTCGCGAACCACTCCTGGCTGCACACGCACCCAACGTTCTTCGGGATTAAATTCTAAAATCTCATGAAAATGTTTCGATATGTCCACAATAATTCCTGCACCGGTTGCCTGCCCCGCCAATGACGTTCCTGCCGTGCGAAAGGTGAGCGAAATCTTATTTTCTTCAGCAAAAAAAAATCAAATCCTTGATGTCGTCCTCGTCTTTGGGGATAGCAACGGCTAGCGGCTTTTCGAAATAAATGGAAGCATCGGTAGCATAAAGCGTACGCGTAACTTCGTCTAGGAGAAGCTCGCCACGTAATTTGGATTGTAAAGGTTGCAGGTCAATCGGCATGTAAAAATTTTGATTTGTAAAATTACATAAAAAATACATAGCACGAGATTTATACTGCTAATTTTTTTTTAGCTTCCTTTGAAGGTTTTTTATTACTTTTGATACTCGATTTTATTCAAGCATAAATAAAAGTTGTTGAAATGTTTTATCTATTAGATACTAAAGAAGTTATTCTGATTTGAACTCTTTTCATCCGATAGCTTTTACATTAAATATTATGCTGAATCACCGAAATGAATATCTCTAATAAAAAATAAAAATTAAAAATCATGGAAAATAATAAGACAGAATTTAAAGTGAAAGGCAAGGAAATGCTCCCAAAGATTATTGAATTAATGCGTGAGGGAAATGTAGAGCGTTTCATCATTAAAGATATTGAAGGTCATATTTATATGGAAATACCTTTAACAAAAAGTGATATGAACGAGACGCTAATGGCTTTGTTGGCTAAGGCGAGTGTTTTGGCTGAATTAATCAGCGATTTTACGTTAGAAGTAATTAAAAAGGACAGTAAAAATAAAAAAAAATCCTAAAATATTTGTATGACTTTACATCCTATAACTGATTCGAATTCATTGAAAAATATTTCTTATGAGATTCGAAAAGATATCCTCCGAATGTTGGCTGAGGCAGGTTCGGGGCACACGGGCGGCTCGCTAGGATTAGCGGACGTGTTCACGTGCTTGTATTTCGCTGCAATGAATCATCAACCTGAAAACCCTCAGTGGGATCAACGTGATAGATTGATTTTGTCCATCGGACATGTCGCGCCTGTGTTATATGCGACTTTGGCTCATGCGGGTTATTTTCCGAAGGAGGAATTAAAAACCTTGCGCCAATTGGGCTCGCGGCTTCAAGGTCATCCCGGACGCGACCATGGTTTGCCGGGATTGGAGCTGTCGGCAGGTTCTTTGGGGCAAGGGCTGTCGGTAGCGGTGGGCATGGCTTTGGCTGCCAAGCTGAACCGCCAAACGCATCGCATTTATTGCATTTTGGGAGACGGTGAGTTGCAAGAAGGTTCGGTTTGGGAAGCTGCGATGAGTGCGGCACATCATCATTTGGATAATATAATTGCTATCGTGGATCGCAATCAGCTTCAAATAGATGGAAAAAATTCTGACGTCATGGAAATCGAACCTTTGGCGGACAAATGGAAATCTTTCGGTTGGATAGTGACCGAATGCGACGGAAATAATCATTCTGAAGTGTTGGACGCGATAGCTTTCTGTAAAAAACAAGAAAATAAGCCTCAATTGATACTCGCTCACACCAAAATGGGAAAAGGTGTGAAGGAAATCGAGAATGACTATCATTGGCACGGAAAAGTGCCTTCGAAGCAGCAAGCCGAAGATTTTATTTTACATTTAACGAAATAGTTATGATGGAATCCTATATAAATAAAGGTAACAAGTCAACGAAAGTCGGTTTCGGGGAGGGCGTTTTTTTAGCCGCAACCCATTTGGACGAAGTGGTTGTTTTGGGAGCAGATATCACTGCCTCTGTGGGTTTAGACGTTTTTGCGAAAAATTTCCCCGAGCGGTTCTTTTCCTTAGGCATCGCAGAACAAAATTGCGTGGGCGTGGCTGCCGGATTGGCTTTGAGCGGAAAAATTCCGGTTTTTTCCACCTACGGAGTCTTCGCAGCTTTGCGCACAGCCGATCACATCCGCATTTCTGTCTGCTACAATAATTTGCACGTGATTATTGGCGGTGCGCACGCCGGAATTTCCGTTGGACCCGATGGCGCTACACATCAAGCCCTTGAAGATATTGCTGTGATGAGAGTTATGCCCAACATGACGGTAATTTCGCCCTGCGACGCAACGCAGACGGTGCTTTTGACCAAACGGGCTATCGAAAACCTGAAAGGTCCTGTGTATATACGTTTTGGAAGGGAACCCGTGCCTGATTTTACGTCGGAAGATCAAGAAATTGAAATTGGGAAAGGGCAGGAGTTATGTCCCGGCAACGATATTACTTTGATTGCAACGGGGCATCTCGTTTGGGAGGCAATCCAAGCTGCCACCCAATTGCGTGAGCAGGGAATCCATGCGCGCGTTATTAACTTGCATACAATCAAACCGATTGATGCCGAAATTATTATTAAGGCAGCCCGAGAAACCCGACGCATCGTAACTTTGGAAGAACATCAAATCCACGCGGGCTTTGGCAGCGCAGTTGCCGAAATTGTCGTTCAGAATCATCCCGTTAAGATGAAAATGATTGGCATCAACGATCGTTTCGGCGAATCGGGCAAACCGGAGGAATTGATGCATAAATTTAAACTCACTGCTGATGAAATTTTTTACACCGTAAGTCGTTTTCTACATGATAACCTATAATTTAGAAATGAAATTCTTCAAATCATCCAAATTCCTTATTATTATTTTGCTGATGCTTATGGTTGGCTATTATCTGATTTTAAAAAAAGATGATTATAAGAATCTGAAAAATAACGCTGTGGCTTCTCTCTCGGACAGTTCTTCTCCAAAGAAATCTTCCGCAGAAACAAAAAATAACATCGCTATTCCTTTGGATACGGCGAAAAGTATAGATTTTTTGATGGGGAAATTCAATCCCGCCAAGGACACTTCTTTTACGCTTGTTGACCCGGAAAATGCAAGCGGAAGCGATTTTTATCTCCTGAAAACCACCTACAAAGCGTTTATACAAATGTTTTACGCGGCGCAACACGATGGGGTGAAGCTGCAAATTATTTCTGCCACTCGGAATTTTACGTATCAGAAAAATATTTGGGAACAGAAGTGGACAGGTGGACGCATCGTGGAGGGAAAAAATTTGGCGAAGACCGAACCCGACCATCAGAAGCGGGCTGAAATTATATTGAAATACAGTTCGATGCCGGGCACTTCGCGCCATCATTGGGGCACCGACGTGGATCTGAACAACATGAATGATTCTTATTTCACGGGTGCGACGGGCAAAAAGGTCTATGATTGGTTGTGCGCAAATGCCGCCCGCTACGGCTTTTGTCAACCTTTTAATTCCAAGAAAATGAGACAAAACGGTTATGAGGAAGAAAAATGGCATTGGTCCTATTTGCCTCTATCGAAGTATTTTTTGGAACAATATCAACGGAAGGTGCATTATGAAGATATAAAAGGATTTGCGGGCAGCGAAACGGCTGAGAAACTCGATGTGATTAATAATTATGTGATGAGTATCAACAAAGCATGTTATTGATTTTCAGGCTCCTTTGTCCTTTGCATCGAATGAAAAAAAATTAAGATAAAATGCGTTTGATGTCGTTGATTTTCTGTTCGCGGGCGAAAGAAAAGGTTTTGTCGGCAGCATTGCAATGCTCGTATAAATTTAAGGATTTTTCTAAAAAAACTCTGCTTTCAGTGGAAATTGTTTCGCTTCCCATCGCGATTTCTTGCAAAATATCCGCCAGAATTTCGATATTGACGACATTCAATCCTTGAAATTTATTTATATAGTCTTCGCTTTCCGCTTTATCCAACGATAAAAACAAAGGCAGGTCGAAGGCAAGCTCGTCTTGCATTAAGATTTTTGCATAAATGAATTGCGTATCCAGTGTTATAGCAAAATCGTTTTTTTTGCCGATTAGTTTGTTGAAAATGGCTCGCAACATAACCCCAATCTTTTCAATTTCGCGCATCAGATAATCTTTTTGTTCCATATTGCTTTAAAATTTAATGTTTTACTTCGGATTTAGATTCGTGATTACGCTTTCAGATGGATTGTTTAGGACATATTTTAGGACGATAGGACATGATTATTCTTCAACATAAAAATACTATTTCACAAAAATAAAAAAAACGCCTGAATTCAGGCGCTTTTTCTTTTAAAACTGATCATGGCAAATGAATCAACATTAAATCTCTTCAATATTTATCTCCCCATTATTATCCGCATCTAAATTTACGGCATAAGCAAAGCGATAGGTTGAAGGAATAGTCCGCAAATCAATAATGACGGGTTCATCCATGCTGAGGGAATATGTTCCGACTTCGGGCACCGTAGTGACAGCATCAGAATCGCTAAAAAACAGACATGCAGCGAATTCGGTCATGTTAGAAACCGACCAGGTTTCCTTGCCTTTGAAACGGATGTCTAACAATTTTATCTGACTCGGTTCCAAAGCGATGGAAGTGCCGCCATCATCATTTGGTTTTTTGTTGGCAGCACGCATCGAATGTACATCAAAATATAAATCAATTTTTTCAGGATTATCCTTAAAATGAGTCATCAGAGCGCCTTCGTCTGCAAAGAGGGCGTTTGCCGTTGCAATGCGAAGCGGTTCAAGGTCTTTTGCCGTATCATTAATTTTTTTCATGGCGGCAACGTGCAAGTTATAGCAATTCAATAATTCTGTTTTTGTGGCGATGATAAAATCTTTAACATCAGCTAAATCTTCATCCGTACCGATACTCACCGCCAAGGTATTAAGTGCTGTGATGCGATTCAATTGCGGTCCGCTGATGAAAGGAGTTCTTTTGTGAGGCATCAACGCCTTTGCTTGCGGAGAATTTTCGCGATACACCGCATAGATTTGATTTTCAATATCCAATATTTTTTCCGTCGTAAGCTTTTCAAACAAAAGATTCATAGCTTCCGTTTGACCTTGCGACATGTTGAAGGCACTCTGATATAATCCGTATCCTGCCTCCCATGCCGCATGAAATGGTGTATAAACTTCCACCAAGTCCTGAAAGAAGTGTTCAATGATCATGGCTTTAATTTGAATGAAATGAAACGCGTCGAGCGTGTTCATTAATTTGAAATTTTCTTTCGTTACATTGTAGTGATGGTTAATTCCAAAATATCGTTTCATAGTTTTAATTTTTTTTAGTTTATAAATAAAATGATATAGATTTCTCAGATTGAAATGCAAAAGTAGTCATTTTATGGACGCAAGTCAAGAAAAAACTTCACTATTTTTCTTTTCGCTTTGCAGATAATAGAATTACAAGCATTTATAAAAGTAAATATTTTTAATCATTACAACAATATTCATAAAAACTATCTTTTACTTCATATCATGTTATAATTATGCATTCAAATACCTAATTAGCGTCATGAATTAGGTATTATAGTACCTAATTGTATAATTTAGCCATCTAGATTTGAATAATTGTGAAAAACGTAAAATTCCATTTAAAAAGATAGATGTAAAAGACATAAAACTGTTTTTTAATGCTCCCCATCGTAATGAGATGCCCTCAAAAGATTATTTAGTGCTCCCCATCGTAATAGGATGCCCTCAAAAGTTTTTTTAATGCTCCCCATCGTAATGGGACGCTCTCAAAAGTTTTTTTAGTGCTCCTCATCGTAATGAGACGCCCTCAAAAGTATTTTTAGTGCTCCCCATCGTAATGGGATGCCCTCAAAAGCATTTTGGCTTTGTTGGGAAGGACGCACTACGAATTATGAATTTTCGAATTACGAATAGGAGAGGGGCGGTCTTGAAAATTTAAGATTTAAGATTTTTGATTTGAAATTTAATTATTTACCTTTATTTCTTCTCGAATTAAGCACAATAATTCATGGTAAGATAAAAATTATATGACATAGAATGAATGCACTACGAATTACGAATTTTCGAATTACGAATAGGACAATGCCTGTCCAAAAATTTTGGAATTTGGAATTTGGTATTTGGAATTTGGATCTTAAACCGAAGGTTTAGTAGAATATTTCGTAATCGTCGTAGTAAAAATCATCATCGGGCGTGTCGTCGCTTTCCATATTCTCTAACTCGTCTTCCACGAAGCGATTGAACAGGATGGGAAAGCGCAGGAGGGTACTCACGTGGATTTGGTTGCAAAGGGGCGCCGCGAAAGTGCGTTTGGCAAGACACGATTGCACCAAAGGCAGGATTTTCTTTTCGATATGTTGTTCAATACGATTGATTTTCTTATAATTATAAATGCGGATGCTTTCCACTTCTTTTTTATAGAATTCGGTTTTTATGCAGGTATTTCTGACCGCTCCGCTGCTATCAATAAATAATTCAATGAAAATCTTTCCTTCGAGATGCTGCAAATTTAAAAATCCCGGGTAACCGATGGATTGATATAAACAGCGTTGAATTTCTCTACGGTCTTCAGCTTTCGCCACCTGATTTGTAATCATTTCGAGCGAAACCGCGACCGGAAAGCCCTTCGGCTCAAAAATTTGCGCATCCAAAGTGGCGTCTTTCATCGAAATCAAATCTTGCGTCAAAGTATAATCTTGGGTTTCCATCTCAATTTTATAAACAGGTCCATCAAACGGATTGGGGCACGAAAACCAACACGTCTTGTGGTTTGATTCAAATTGTTTCCCTCGCTCAATATAATACGTGGTCTTCTGCGAAGTCTTGGCAAAGCGAAACACATCGCAGGGGGTTTTGTCGAAAAGAACCGTGGTATCCACAGGAAAAATGCGTTTCGATACATCTGAATTCACCTGATTTTTAATCCAATAAGATGCGTCCTTGCTCAACACATAATTTATATTTTTTGTGTTGTCAAAGATGATAGTCCGCAGCAATTTATCATTATAATAGCGTTCCGATTTGTATTGTCCGCCTTTGATACTCACAATCTCGAGATTGCCCATCTGATGTTCCAAATTAGAGGATTTTACGCTCTTGGCATTGGGATGATAGTGGATTTTGTAGCTAAAAATGCCTTCAACAAATAAATTTTCTGATTTTTGAGAATATAAAAAGGAAAACAAGAAGAACGTAAACAATGAGGATAATAATAATTTCTTTTTCATAGTATGCTTTATTTTAATAGAATGTGTTTGCCCGCCTTCACCAACTTCATCCGCTTTATCGCTCTTTAATCTCGCAAAATGTCCGACTAAAATATTTCGCAAAGATAAAAATTAAAATCAATCAGAATAAAATATATTTTGTAATTTTGTAAAAAAAAGATCATGGAAAATATTAGTATCATAAATCAAGGAGATGAACTTGTTTTGAGGTTAAACCGCAAGGATTTTGATGAAAGTTTTTTAATTTCATTGGTTAAGCGTTTACAATTAGAAGCCTTGGCACAAAAGAGTGGTTTCACATCAAAAATCCTAGATATAGGAAAAGAAATAAATGAGGAATGGTGGAAAAAAAATGGAGATGATTTCTTAAAATCAGAAGAATAATGAGTAAAAGTTGTGTGGTTGACACCAATATTATTTTTTCGGCATTAATTCCTGAATCGTCTTTCATTAGGGATAATTTGTTGGAAAGCAATCATATATTTTATTGTCCGAATTTTGTGATAACAGAATTATTTAAACATAAACACAAAATTTTGAAGCATACGAAACTTAATGAAGTAGATTTTTACACCTATTTTAATGGTATAATAGAAAATATCAGCTTTGTTCCGATAGAAACTATATCCGCAAAAAGCAGAAAAGCCGCATTTGAGTTGTGCAAAGACATTGATGTTTGCGATACGCCTTTTGTTGCGCTTGCCATCGAATTACATCTTTCCTTGTGGACAGGCGATAAAGTGCTGAAGGAGGGTTTGTCAAATAAAGGCTTTACTGACTTTTTTACTCCATAATATAATTTATGTAATATCTTCTTTTACTGCAAATATGCCTCAAAAAATATCTTCTATTCTTCAAACTTTAAGTACTCGAAGTACTTTAGACACTTTAAGTACTTGAACTACTTTAGGCACTCTAAAAATCCTTCCCATATCATTCTTCACATACAAAATATTATATCCTGCGGATAAATCCTCAATAGTCGGAATCGTTTGCAAGCATTTAAAAACTAAACAATTTCATCCCCGTCAGGATACGCCACACGAACTAAAAACAGCCCTTTGGCAGGCACCGAAGCCCCCGCATCCGAACGATTGCCGTGGGAAATGATTTGACGGAACTCATTCAAATTTATTTTGCCTAAGCCTATCTCCAACATCGTTCCAACAATGGCGCGAACCATATTGCGCAAAAAACGATTGGCAGAAATCGTAAAAACAAGTTTTCCGCTTTCCAAAGTCCATACAGCTTCGCTAATATCGCAAATATAGTTGTTCACCTGCGTATTAGATTTCGAAAAACACGAAAAATCCTTATACGACATCATCACACCACATGCGGTATTCATCAGGTCTAAATCTAGCCGCGGACTAAAAAAATATTCGAAATGGAGCGAAAATGGGTCTCGTTTTTGGCTTATATAATATTTATAGGTGCGCCGGATAGCCGAAAAACGCGCGTGAACGTCGTTCGCAACTTCTTGAATATTCAAAATAACAATATCATGTGGAAGGAGTGAATTCATTTTATATAGAATATTTTCTAAGGACGAAATTTTTTCTTCCACCTCGAAATGGGCATAATATTCTCGAGCGTGAACGCCCGTATCGGTTCTACCACAACCATATAGCTCTATGGGTTGACGCAAAATCAAACTAAAAGATTTCTGCAAAAGCTCTTGCACACTCACGGCATTCGTTTGCAATTGCCACCCATGATAGGCAGTTCCGTCGTACATTAATTTTACAAAATAGCGCATGTGCATAAAATGATTAAAAAATTCTCATCAAAATTACACAAACTTTTAAATTTATGACTACATTTGTTTTTTTTTTAATCTAGAATTATTTTATGATAGTTGATTTATTTATCCCATGCTTTGTCGATCAGGTTTTTCCGCAGATTGGAATGAATATGCTGAAGATATTTGAGAAACTTGACGTAAGTGTTAATTATAACCATGAGCAGACGTGCTGTGGCCAAATGGCTTTTAATAGCGGCTTTTGGAACGAAGCCAAAGCTATGGGCGAGAAATTTATTCATGATTTTTCCAACAATAGGATGATTGTGGCTCCTTCGGCGTCTTGCGTCGGCATGGTGCGCAATTATTATCCCGAATTGTTCAACAATACGTCTTTGCACAATCAGTATAAACAAATTCAGAAGAATATTTACGAGTTTTCCGATTTTTTGGTGAATGTGTTGCATGTGACTGATTTGGGAGCCGAATTTAATTCGGTTATCACCTATCACGATGCCTGCGCCGCGCTCAGAGAATATGGCATCAAAGAACAGCCGCGCCAATTGCTCAGCAAAGTGAAGGGATTGCAGCTAAACGAAATGGTCGGCAACGACATTTGTTGCGGCTTCGGCGGAACGTTTTCGGTGAAGTTCGAACAAATTTCGACTGCCATGGGTGAGCAAAAAGTGCAAAATGCAATAGATTCAGGGGCAGAATACATAGTGAGTACCGAAGCATCTTGTTTGATGCACCTTGACGGCTACATCACCAAGCACAAATTGCCTATTAAGACGATGCATATCGTGGATATCCTCGCGTCGGGTTGGTAGGCTGCTTACGGTTGTAGCTTTCGCTTTTGAAAGAAATAAATTGGCATGGTATCGAAATTCGCGACCTATATTCGTGGCTATAAAGCCTATCTGAAGCTCGAAAAGTCCCTGTCGGATAATTCTATCGAATCCTATCTGTTTGATATTGCTAAATTTGTTCAATATTTGGATTATATCAATTTGGATGCTTCCCCTGCGGAAATTGAGTTGTCTCATCTAAAAGATTTCATCACGTGGATAAATACATTGGGGATGAGTGCGCACTCCCAAGCGCGGATTCTTTCGGGCTTGCGTTCGTTTTTCAATTTTTTGATTTTGGAAGATATTATTCGCGTCAATCCCACCGAATTGATTGAATTTCCGCGTTTAGGACGAAAATTACCCGACACTTTGAGTTTAGAAGAAATTAATCTCCTGATGGATGCTATAGATTTGAGCAATCCGCAAGGGCAGCGAAACAAAGCAATTTTAGAGACTTTATATGGTTGTGGATTGCGTGTGAGCGAACTCACCAACCTGAAAATTTCAAATTTATACTTTTCATCCAACTTTATTCGTGTCGTTGGAAAAGGCGACAAGGAACGTATGGTGCCGATTGGCAGAACGGCGCAAAAACACATAAAACTTTATGTGGAAGAGATTCGATGTCATCAGGAAATCAAAAAAGGCAATCAGGATATTCTATTTTTAAATAGGAGGGGCAGCAAGCTGACGCGCGACATGATATTTAAGATTATTAAAGGATTAGCCGAGAAAATTGGCTTAAATAAAACCATCAGCCCCCACACATTTCGACATTCTTTTGCCACACATCTTATCGAACGAGGGGCAGATTTGCGTGCCGTTCAGGATATGTTGGGACACGAATCCATCACAACCACCGAGATTTATACCCATCTCGACCGCGAATTCCTCCGTGATGTTATCATCCAATTTCATCCGCGGCAATAATTTGTAGTGGATATCATTTTTTTTACTATTTTCGCAACTTAAAAATTTATACTATGAAAGTAAAAGATTTATTCATGATATTGCTCTTGGTAGCAATATTTTTGCCATTTTTTCTCGTGCCTGCCATGTACGAATGGTACATTAAATTCAACAAAGACCATGGTTTGATTATGGCGATGATGAAATTCGGAATTTTGGCAACGATAGGGGAGATGATAGGCTTGCGCATCAAAACGGGAGTGTATTACGCCGAAGGCTTTGGCATTATGCCGCGCGCAATCGTGTGGGGTTTTCTTGGGATAACGATTGCTTTAGTTTTTTATATTTTTGGCAAAGGGGTGCCCGTATGTATAAATCATTTCAGCCCTTTGGATGCTGTCAGTTCCATGAAAGGAGATTTCTCCGCCATCAAATTGTTCTCTGCCTTCTGCATTTCGGCTGCCATGAATCTGATTTACGCGCCTATCATGATGACGTTGCATAAAATCACCGACACGCATATCGTTCAAAATAAAGGAAAAGTTGGCTGCTTGCTGAAGCCCATTCCGTTTGCAAAAATCCTTTCACACCTCAATTGGGACGTGCAATGGAATTTCGTGTTCAAAAAAACACTACCATTCTTTTGGATACCTGCCCACACGATTACCTTTTTATTGCCTGCGCATTTTCAGGTATTATTTGCTGCCATTTTAGGAATCGTCTTAGGGATTATCCTTGCAATCGCCTCCAAAATGAAAAAGGCGTAAGCAAATCCTATTTGTTTTTTCTTGAGAAATTATTGAATACTGATTTTTTCTGTAAAAACACCTTCGGTGGATTGTATCTTAATGATATACATTCCGCTTGAGAAATCAGACATTTCTATACACTGAAATTCGGATGTGAGAATAATTTCCTGTAGAAGTTTTCCTTGCAGATCTAGGATGGATAATTTACCGCCTTCATTGGATGGCATTTGGATATTTAAAAAGTTTGTCGCAGGATTGGGATATAGCTTCGGGAGATTTGTTGTGTTTACCTTATATATATAGGTAGAACCTGTCACGGTGGGATATCCGGCGCTAATCCATGCGTTCAATCCGTTATTCATGTGATAAATCTCCCTAAAATGCTTTGCCTGCATGCTCGTAAAAGTCGGCGTGCTGCGTCCGCCACTCGCGCAATGCAATAAATACATTTTGTTATGATTCAGCGCATCCAAAAGCGTGCTGAAACTTGCATTGTAATAATCAATGTTTATGGCATTGGCAATATGTGCATTGTTAAACTCCGATGCCATTCTGACATCGAGAATAATAAAATCAGGGTTGACGCCCGTAGTGTCCACAATATTTTTTGCTTGTGCCACCGTAACGATCATACGAATGGTGTCCGTACTTAATTGTTTCGTTTGCGAAAACGAAGCAAAAGCAATTAGGCTCATAAAAATGGTAAAGAGTGTTTTCATACTTCTAAGAATTTGGATTCAAAAGTACTGATTTTTTCGGAATATGGAAGGAAATAAAATAAAAAAAAGCAGAAGAGATTTCTTCTGCTTTCTGTGACAATGCTGGGATTCGAACCCAGGACCCCCGCCTTAAAAGGGCGATGCTCTACCAACTGAGCTACATTGTCTCCTTTTTTTGAGGGTGCAAAAGTACTAACTTTATTTGAATCTACAAAACAAAATATTACTATTACAAATAATAATTTTTAAAGGCTTAGAAAACAACGATATAAAAAATGATTATTATTATTTGAAAAAACGTGCGTATTTCCCGAAATAAATGAATAATTTTGCAGAAAAATCTAAGATGAAAGATAAAGTTTGTATTATAACGGGTGCGTCCTCCGGAATTGGCAAAGCGCTTGCCTTTGAGCTTGCAAATCAAAAAGCGAAACTTGTTCTTGCTGCTCGTAACGAGAAAGAACTTCAAGACATAAAATCGCAATTGCAGAAAGCCGGTGCAGAAGTTTTTATTCTTAAAACCGATGTCAGCATTGAAGCTGATTGTAAAAATCTCATAGAGCAAACCATTGCTACCTACGGCAGAATTGATGTGCTCATCAACAATGCAGGGCTTTCCATGCGTGCCCTTTTCGAGGATGTTGATTTGAAAGTGCTCAAACAATTAATGGATGTGAACTTTTGGGGAACAGTGTATTGCACCAAATATGCTTTACCGCATCTACTCAAATCAAAAGGAAGCGTTACAGGAGTTTCTTCGGTGGCAGGTTACAAAGGATTGCCGGGCAGAACGGGATATTCAGCTTCCAAGTTTGCCATGCAGGGCTTTTTAGAAGTTCTTAGGATAGAAAACTTGAAGAAAGATTTGCATGTTCTTATTGCATGTCCGGGTTTCACAGCATCCAATATCAGAAACACTGCCTTGGCAAGTGATGGTTCCCAACAGGGCGAATCGCCGCGAGATGAGGATAAAATGATGACGGCAGCCGAAGTGGCGAAAGAAATTGTGAAAGCCATTCAAAAAAGAAAGAACACTATAGTTTTGACTTCTCAAGGGAAGATGACCGTTACCCTCAATAAGTTTTTTCCTAAATTCATGGACAAGATGGTCTATAATCACATGGCAAAAGAGCCTAATTCGCCACTAAAATAATTTTTTTTACAAATAGTCGTTTGTTATTGCGAAATGATACATCCTACATTAAAAAATCTAAAATCACAATTATGTTTCCTCTGTTAAGCAAAGAAATCAGCAGTTTTTTAAGTTCGCTTATAGGTTATATTGTTATAATTGTCTTTTTGGCTATCAACAGTCTGTTTTTATGGGTTTTCGACACGGATTTTAACGTCATTAATTCAGGATATGCTTCTATTGACGGTCTGTTTTTGATTGCTCCTTTCGTGTTTCTTTTTCTGATTCCCGCAATCACAATGCGCTTGTTCGCAGATGAAAAAAAGTCAGGTACGATAGAGTTATTGCTCACAAAACCTATCAGCGACTTGCAAATCGTCTTGGCAAAGTATTTTGCAGGTTTTATATTGGTAGTTTTTTCTTTGTTACCTACCTTACTTTATTTTGGCTCGGTTTATTTTCTTGGTTTCCCCAAAGGTAATATTGACGTGGGTGCTGCTTGGGGTTCCTATATCGGATTGTTATTGTTGGGTGCGGCTTTCGTTTCCATCGGACTATTTTGTTCTTCGCTGACAGATAAACAAGTTCTTGCGTTCGTTTTGTCTGTATTTTTGTGTGGATTTATGTATATAGGTTTCGAATTTATTTACTCCCTCTCTGTTTTTGGAAAAGTTGATTTGCTGATTCAATCCATCGGAATCAATGCGCATTATATTTCCTTGAGTCGTGGTGTGATTGATACCCGCGATGTCATTTATTTTTTAAGTATAATAATATTATTCATTTTGTTTTCTAAGGTCTCTTTGGAAAAACGTAAGTGGTAAGCACAATGGATTAACCCTCGAAAAGAAATGGGAAACAAGAAAAAAAGAATTAAAAATAATAATCTTATTCAGCTTGGCTTAAGCTTGATAATCATTTTTCTGATAAATTTAATTTCTTACTATGTATTTACGCGTATAGATTTAACTTCCGAAAAACGTTATACCCTTTCGAAATCAACGAAAAATTATTTAAAGCAGGTGGACGATGCCATTTGTTTTAATGTTTATTTAGAAGGAGACTTTCCTGCAGAGTACAAACGACTCAGAATGGAAACCAAGGAGATGCTCGACGAGTTCAGAGCCTATAATGATAATATCCAATATCGTTTTATCAACCCTTCGGAAGGTACAGATAAAAAAAAGATACGCAGCACGCAGGAACAGCTAATTAAAAAAGGTTTACAACCAACAAGTGTGCAGGTGAACACTGCCGATAAAAATTCGCACCAAATAATTTTTCCATGCGCCTTAGTAACCTATAAAGAAAAAGAACTTCCCGTTCAGTTATTGTTGAATAAATTAGGATCGCCTGCCGATCAAGTGCTGAACAATTCTATTCAAAATTTGGAGTATAGTTTGATAAATGCTGTGCGCAAAATCATTGTAAAAGAGAAACCGCGCATCGGATTTATCGAAGGACATGGCGAATTGGATAACACTCGTATGGCTGACATTTTATATTCTTTGTCGGATTATTATTCGGTGGAACGCGTCAAAATTGATGGCAAAATAAAGAGTCTGATGATGCGGGGCACAAAAGAAAAACCTTTGATGAATAAATATGCAGCTATTGTTATCGCAAAACCTGATTCTGCGTTTGAAGAGAAAGATAAGTATTTTATTGATCAATTTGTGATGCACGGCGGAAAAGTATTGTGGCTACTTAATCCTGTTGTCGCCGAGATGGACAGCCTTCGCAAATCTCCCGGCGAAACCATAGGCTATGGAAGAGATTTGAATTTGGATGATATGCTTTTTAAATATGGTGTGCGCATCAACACCAATTTGATTTTAGATTTAACTGCCTTACCCATTCCTTTCGTCACAGGACAATCGGGGGGACAACCGCAGATCGATTTGGTGCCTTGGTACTACTTTCCCATCATTATTCCTACTTCGAAGCACCCAATCGTGAACAATTTGAATGCCATTAGCTTTGAATTCACTAGTACTATTGATACGGTCGGCGGGAAAGGCATAAAGAAGACCGTTTTACTTGCGACTTCAGCCTATTCAAAGGCTGTGAACACACCTACAAGAATTTCTTTAGATATTATGAATCAACAGCCCGACGAAAGATTGTACAACATGCCAAACCTACCCGTTGCTGTTTTGTTAGAAGGAAAGTTCGAATCGGTGTATCAAAATCGTGTTCCGCGTTCTATTTTTGGTGATAAAGAAAGTTTTGACTTTAAAGAAATTAGTGCACCGAGCAAAATGATAGTGATTTCGGGTGGCGATGTTATTCGGAACCAAATTGAGAAAAAATCCGGACGACCTTATCCTTTGGGCTATGATCAATATACCAATCAGACTTTTGGAAATAAAGATTTCATATTGAACTGTGTGGATTATCTTTGTGATGATAGCGGCATGTTAGCCATACGTTCACGCGAGTTGAAAATGAGAATTTTGGATAAATCTTACATTGAGAAACATAAATTTACTATTCAATTGCTGAATACTTTGCTGCCCATCCTTCTAATTGTGCTATATGGCATCCTCCAACTTTTCTTTAGAAAGAGAAAATTTACCCATAAAAAGTTGGCAAACTAATCGGAAAAGAAATTGCATTACATACTAACATTCGACCTAAGCACCCATAAAAGCATAAAATATTTTAGTCCATGAAAAAAAATCGTTTAGCTATAATTATCATCTTGGTTCTAGCAGTTTCAACTGTAGTTCTTTATTATTTTCATTCAAAAACAAACACCATCGAGAATGAATTTAATGCTTTTGCCATAAACGATACTGCCGCAGTCACGAAAATATTTATTGCCGACAAAAATAATAATTTCATCACGCTGAAAAGGAAAAATGCAGGAGATTGGTCGGTGAATGACACCTTCAAAGCTTCTAAAGACGTTGTTGTTACCTTGCTAAAGACGCTGATGAATGTGGAAGTGAAAGCACCTGTATCCAAAACGGGACGAGAACAAATTATCAAATTGCTAGCAACTAGTTCAGTGAAAGTTGAAATTTATCAGACTGTATATCGCATTGATCTCTTCGATAAAATAAAATGGTTTCCGCACGAAAAACTAACTAAGACTTATTATGTTGGTTGTGCAACCCAAGACAACCTAGGGACGTATATGTTAATGGAGAAGTCGGAGACGCCGTACGTTACCTTTATACAAGGTTTTAATGGCTTTTTATACACACGCTACAGCCCTTATTTGAAAGATTGGCGCGACCATGGTATCTTTGCCTATCATTATAATCAAATTCGCGATGTCGAGATAAAATATTTCGATCAGCCCGAAAAATCCTTTAAAGCAACAAAAACAAGCCCGCGCGATTTTGAAGTTACTAGCTTGGCTACGAACATGCGCATCACAAATTATGATACTATCAAGATTATGGATTTGTTCGCTTCTTTCGAAAATATTCGGTACGAGGCGTTGATGAACGATATGGATTCATTTAAAAAAGATTCTATCCTGAGGGGTGCTCCCTATAATAGTGTTACAATAACCGATTCCGTTGGGAAAACACATAGTATAAAAACTTTTTTTATTGCCGCTTCGCCTGATGCTGTGGATCAAACAGGAAAATTGTTGGGGCATGACAGAGATAGGCTCTATGCATTAATAAATGACAATCGCGACTTGGTGGTAATCCAATTTTATGTTTTCGATCGCATCTTTAAACCATTGGAATTTTATTTGCACGGATTTAATGCGGAAAAACCCGCTTTTACGGGTGTGCAATTAATAAAATGATGAAATATTTTTTTTTTATGAAGTTGAATCATTTTTTTTCTTAATTTTGTAAATCACTTTTTAATACCTAAAATCGAAATAATAAAAACCTTAATACAATGAAATTTATAGTATCTACATCAGTATTGTTAAAGAACCTGCAGTCCATAAGCGGAGTTCTGAACTCAAGCAACACCTTGCCAATACTCGACAATTTTCTGTTTGACCTTACGGATGACAAACTCAAGGTCACGGCTTCAGATTTGGAAACCACTATTAGTGTTGTGGTTCCGGTGAATAAATCAGATGAAAATGGCTGCATTGCTATTCCTGCAAAATTTCTGATTGACACCTTAAAGACATTTCCTGACATCCCAATGTCTTTTAATATCAACAATGAGACTTTTCATGTGGAAATTTCTGCTGGAGAAGGAAAATACAAACTGACAGGCTGTGACGGAAATGAATTCCCTAAAGCGCCTATTGTGGAAGATGGCACAAGCATTTCCTTGAATTCCGATACGCTTGCTAATGCTTTTAATAAAACTTTATTTGCTACGGGCAACGACGATATGCGTATCGTTATGACCGGGGTCTTTTGTCAGCTTTCGGATAGGGACATCACTTTTGTGGCTACGGATGCTCACAAGTTGGTGCGTTATCGTCGCACGGATACGAAATCCACCGAAACGGGCTCCTTTATCTTGCCTAAAAAACCCCTTCACTTGATAAAAAACATCCTTTCGGCTCATGATGTGCCCGTTAAGTTTGAATACAACAACACCAATGCTTTAATGGAGTTCGAGAATTTCACGCTTATTTGCCGATTGATTGATGGAAAGTATCCGAATTACGAAGCCGTTATCCCCGTAAATAATACAAAGAAACTGACCGTAAATCGTCAACAAATTTTAACTTCTATCCGTCGTGTTTCTATCTTTTCGAATCAGTTGACACGTCAGATTCGTTTCTCTATCTCCGGTCAGGAATTAATTTTAGCTTCCGAAGATATGGAACTTTCAAACGAAGCAAAAGAACGTTTGACTTGCAGTTATGATGGCGAAGACATTGACATCGGTTTCAATTCAAAATTCATCCTCGAAATGATTACCAATATTGATTCTGAAGAAATTTGCATCGAAATGTCAGCAGCAAATCGTGCTGCGTTGATTTTCCCTGTGAACAATGAAAACAAAGAAGAAGATATATTGATGTTGGTGATGCCGGTGATGCTCAATCAATAAAAAAAATACAATTTTAGAGGAGCAAGGTTGCAAGACCTTGCTTTTTTTACACCCAAAAAGATATGAATTCATCGGAATCACATACGGAACTTAGTGCTTTAATCAATTTGATTGATGAGCCCGATGAAACTATTTTCCTGAAAATTAAAGAGCGTATAATTTCTTACGGAAACAAAGCACTTCCATTTTTGGAGGATGCTTTGGAATCTAATTTGAATCAACTGCCGCAGCGGCGCATAAAAGTCTTGTTACACAAATTACGTTTCGACAACGTGTGTGTGGAATTGTCCAATTGGTATCTGTTGGGCGGAGCGAATTTATTTGTGGCGTGTATGATTATCGCTAAATACCAATACCCTCATGTGGATGAAAATGTCATCAAAGAGGATTTGGAGAAGATAAAAAGAGATGTTTGGTTGGAGTTTAATACGGAGTTGACCGCTTTGGAAAAAGTGAAACTCATCAATCATATTTTGTTTGATGTGCATAAATTTATGGGCGACCGTGCCAATTTCCATGCGCCCGTAAATTCCTATTTGAACACCGTGATGGAATCGCGCAGGGGAAATCCATTGTCATTGGCTATCGTTTATTTGTTGGTGGCTGATTTGTTAGAAATTCCCATTTACGGCGTGAACCTTCCCGAACATTTTGTTTTGGCGTATGTGGATCGTCTTGGTGTTGCTAGGAATGTTGCTCGGGAGAAATTGGATGTGTTGTTCTATATCAACCCTTTTAGCGGCGGCACCACCTTTTCCCGTGAGGAGATTGATGAGTTTTTGAAACAAATAAAAATTAAGGCGGTACCCAATTTTTATCAGCCTTGCAGCAACCTAGAGATTATTCGCCGTTTGTTGAACAATTTAATCTTTGCCTACGACAGCGCCGGCAACAAAATAAAAGCAGAAGAACTGAAAATGCTGCTTGCCATCTTAAAATAAAAAAAGCCTCCCTAAGGAGGCTTTTTTCTTTATTCAAAAGATAATATTGATTTCTTGATGATTTCAACGGCTTCGTGAATTTGTTCCTCCGTGATGACCAAGGGCGGAGCGAAACGAATTATATGTCCATGCGTTGGCTTCGCGAGCAGACCGTTGTCGCGCATTTTCAAACACACATCCCACGCTTCTTTTCCATTTTTTGGTTTTATGATGATGGCATTGAGCAAACCTTTGCCTCGAACCAATTCTATCATATCCGACTTTATTTTGGAAAGCTCGTCGCGGAAAATTTTTCCCATTTTTTCGGCACGTTCCGAAAGTTTTTCTTCTTTCACCACTTCCAAAGCAGCCATAGCAATCTTTGCAGCAATTGGATTGCCTCCAAAGGTGGAACCATGTTCGCCGGGTTTAATCGTGAGCATTATATCGTCATTAGCCAAGACAGCAGAAACCGGGAAGGTGCCTCCTGACAATGCTTTGCCGAGAATCAAAACGTCGGGCTTCACGCCTTCGTGGTCGCAGCACAGCAATTTTCCCGTGCGGGCAATGCCTGTTTGAACTTCATCAGCAATAAACAAAACATTCTTTGCTTTGCACAAATCGTAGGCTTTCTTTAAATAACCTTCGTCGGGTACGTAAACTCCCGCTTCACCTTGAATTGGCTCCACTAGGAAGCCTGCAACTGTGCTATCTTCCAATGCGAGCGCCAATGCGTTCAAATCATTGTACGGAATTGTTATAAAACCGGGTGTAAACGGACCGAAATCCTTTCTTGCATCCGGGTCAGTGGACATGGACACGATGGAAATCGTTCTGCCGTGAAAATTGTTCTCACAAACGATAATTTTCGCCTGATTTTCGGCTATGCCCTTAACTTTGTACGCCCATTTGCGGGTAAGTTTTAAAGCTGTTTCATCGGCTTCGGCGCCTGAGTTCATCGGAAGAACTTTGTCGAATCCGAAATACTCGGTTATGTATTTTTCGTAAGGACCGAGACAATCGTTGTAGAAAGCGCGCGAAGTTAAAGTTAAAGTCTTCGCCTGCTCAATCATAGCATTGATAATTTTTGGGTGGCAGTGTCCCTGATTTACCGCTGAGTAGGCAGATAAAAAATCAAAATAGCGTTTGCCTTCAACGTCCCACATAAAAACGCCTTCGCCGCGGCATAAAACCACAGGCAAGGGATGATAATTGTGTGCGCCATATTTGTCTTCGAGAGCAATGGCGGCTTGTGTGGCAGTGTTTGTTGTTACTGTTTCTTCCATATATTTTTTAGTTTGTTTTAAATTTTTGGCAAACCTACAAGATTTTTTCCACATGGACAAAAATTTGAGCATTTTTTTTTCATTTTTATGATTTAGCGCAGATTTTTTAGGTGAGATGAGTTGGCACAGATTCACAGATTAGACGGTTTCTTTGTTATGTTTTTTGGAGGATTTTTTTTACCCACAAGGGATACAAATTGTTTACACAAAGGGGCAAAAAGTGAAGGATATGTATCTTTCCTAAGAAAATATTTTTCGAAGATAATTCATCCTAAAAAATCTTCATTTTTTTTTCAAATTAATTCTATCTAAAAAAAAATGTGTACTTTAGCTTCCAATTTTAAAAAAGGCAGCATTAGCATCAACAAAAAAGAAAAAAAATGTTTAGTTTTGAAGCAGATTTGGTGAAGGGAACCCAATTCAACGGATGGACGTATATTGAAGTGCCTTGGGAAGTTGCGCAACAGCTTTCCCGCAAGGGACGCATCAATGTAGTCGGTTTTTTGGACGCGGTGGCGTATCGTTCTTCGCTCAATCGAAGAGGGGACGGGGCGCTGTTTATGTTTGTGAGTAAAACGATGCGAAACTCGCTTGGCAAACGGGCGAATGACATCGTGGAAGTTCGTATGGCGATAGATTTGGAAGAACGCATCGTCGAAGTTCCTGCGGATTTGGCGGAAGCTTTGGAAATGAGCAAAGAGGCAAAACACGTGTTCGACGGTTTTTCTTATTCGCATAAAAAAGAAGTTTTGGATTGGATAAACGATTGCAAAAAGCCCGAAACCCGCCTGCGACGCATCGTGAAGGCAATTGGCATGTTAGAAAAATATTAGAAATAAATGAGGATGAAACGTCAACTTACGATATTGTTTTTGTGCACCGCTTTGTTCGCCAAAGCGCAGATAAATCAAGCCTTCTATCATGGGATAGTGGCAAACGTGTCGTATGATACGGTGCTCTATAACCTCCAAAAGTTACAGGATTTTGGCGTCAAACAGCCCGGAACGACGGCATTGAACAATACCAAAAATTGGCTCGTCGGAAAATATCAGCAGTATGGCTACTCGAATATCGTTTCCAACAATTTCACTTACGGGAGCAACACTTTGACCAATATTGTGGTGACCAAAACGGGCGAATTGTATCCCAATACGTTTTTGATAGTGGATGGACACTACGATACCAAAACGGGAACGGGCACCAACGATAACGGTTCGGGCATAGCGATTATTTTAGAAATTGCCCGCCTTTTGGCGAACGTGAACACGCAATTTTCTATCAAATTCATCAACTTTAGCGCGGAGGAGAGCGGATTAATTGGCAGCTCGGATTATGTTTCAAATATTTCCACGCCACAAAATTTGGACATCCGTTTGGTGTTCAACATTGATGAAGTGGGCGGAGTTGCAGGTCAGACAAACAACACGGTGAGCTGCGAAAGCGATCAAAGCGCTCCCACCGCCAATAATGCCGTTTCGGCTTTGTTTACAGATACTTTGGCGCAGGCAACCGCGGTTTATTCCTCGCTGAGCACCATCATTACCAATGCTTACGGCTCAGATTATGTTCCTTTTCAGCAGGCGGGCGAAATCATCACAGGATTTTATGAAACCAACGAATCCACCTATGTGCACGGCTCGGGCGATAATTTGGCGCATTTGGATACGAGCTATGTGGTCGAAATTGCAAAAGCTTCCACAGGCGCCACGCTCTTTTTGGCTCGCGCTTTTGATGTATATACCGCCACGCGAATTGAGGCGCAGAAACTTAGCTTGAACGTCTTTCCCAACCCGTTTCGCGACCAATTTACGATTGAAAACACCTCCAACCAAATCTATACCTATATAATATATGGTATAGATGGCAAAAAAATCTGTTCGCAGCAAATTTTGCCTGCCACGCAAACGATTTCGAATATGACGGATTTATCCGCAGGATTTTACATTTTGAATGTGATGGACGAAAGGGGAGGGGTTTTGGAGAGGATGAAATTGGTGAAGGGGAGGTGAGTGCATTATATTTAAAGAAGAATTTACTATGAAAAAGAAATTATTATTATCGTTATTGTTTACATTGTTTTTAGTTCACTTTTTATATTCTCAAAAGTTAGAAAATCTAATTGTTGAAGGTGCTCTGAGAGTTTCTACTTCGCCTGTTTCTGACATTATTTGTAAAATACCCTATAGAGAGGTTGTAAAGATTCTTTCAGGTCCAACAACGGATGGATATTATTATATTGATTATAAAGACCAAAAAGGTTTTATAAACGAAATATTTTTAACTCATAGCGTTCCGCCGATTAATTTAGATAGCATTAAAATTAATCAATTTGATTCGAAAAGAAAAAAGGATGGTATGTGGATTGAATATCTCGATGCTAATTGGAAAATTGTAAAAGATTCTGCGCAAGCTACGCTAACGAGATACACTTATTTTTACCATGGACACAATTTGTTTAAAGAATCATGGATGGGTGAAAAACTTAAGTCCATTGGCGACTCAAATTCTCAAAATAGAAAATTGGTAGCATTAAATGGTGAATATATTTGGCATGACAGTAAAGGACGTTTGTTATTTGATGCCTATTATTTGAATGGACAACGAATTTGGGAGAAGAATTATAGTTGGAGGAGAAAAGATGATTCATTAGTTGGCAAAAAAGTTTTTGAGTATTTTGATTACCGAAAAAAATACAAAAACCAAATATTTACTTCATATTATGAGATGTATGACCATAATGGCAATGTTATCGTTTTCTATTTTAGAAATGATGATCAAGGTTGGGCATATTATGAAGAATAAAGTATTTATATGAAAAAAATGTGTAGTAACCCATTAACCGTTGATAACTGATAATAGAATGAATATATTTATTATTTTAAAAAAAGCACTTTAAGCACAATGAAGTTCTGTTTGGAACATGGTAAATCTCAATAAGCTATTTTAGAATTTATTCAAAATTCTTATGTTTTTAATAGTTTGAATTTTGTTGAAATTGTTTAATATCTCAGCTTGTTGTACCCTCCTGCGTAAATATATTTTCCCCGCTCTAACCTTCCAACCATTTCCCTATTATAATTCCCTATTTTATAAAGGTATAAATAGAACTCGCCCCGAAAATTAAATTAGTCCCAAACCTATCTTGTATTTTTCCCAAAAATGCTTTTGAGCCCATTCCATCGCAACGAAACGCGTTCAAAAAACTTTTGAGCCCATTCCATCGCAACGAAACGCGTTCAAAAAACTTTTGAGCCCATTCCATCGTAACGAAACGCATTAAAAAAACTTTTGAGCCCGTTCCATCGTAACGAAACGCGTTAAAAAAACTTTTGAGGGCATTCCATCGCGATGGAATGCCCTCAAAAGATATTTTATGATATTCGCTACAAAGAAAAGTAAATCGAATCGGTTTCTAACTTTACCCCCCGCGATGGTTTAGTATTTATTATGGAATGAGATAAGGTCAATACAATGCTTCATGTCAAAACATATCTTTTAGACATAGATGTGATCGTAGTCATAGATTTGTGAAATATACACTCAATCTATCGCTTTGCGAAAGCTGCCAATAAAAATTAGGAAAAAAACGAGAGGATTTCTTTAAAAGAGATTTAATTTTGAATCATTTACGATGATCCATAAGCCAAAAAAAAACGCCCAAATTCGGGCGTTTTCTTGTTATCGTAAATCTATAACTTCCACGCCCGGGTGGTCAGCATTTTTGAAAACAAATTTCGTATCGAGCACAGGTTTGTTGGTCACGAACTTCGTAACACTATAGGTATAAACTGTCGAACCGTTTTTATCGTAAACAATTGCGTTCACAATCTGTTTCTTGGCTTTGTCAATCTCCACACGCATTTTGAAGTAGGAGCGAGCTTTCAGAGGCGTCAAATCAATAATTTGAATCACCACCGCGCCGCGGGTTTCTTCTTTGATGAATTTCGGGGTGAAGCTTTTGTTATAGCCTGTCAGCAATTTAGCAGGATTCATGGCTTGGTCGTCGTTCGGATTGTTCACATTAATTTGAACTTCATTATTATCTTTGATGTAGGTCCAAACGGTTTTTCCGTCGCTCATAATCTGTTGTCCTGCAAATTCGAGCCAATATTTTTCGCCCTTCATGGTGGCGACGCCCGTTTTTGTTTCGTTAATTTTTTTGGTTTTGTTCTCCATCTTATACGAAAAAGCGATGTCGATGGAGGTGTAAGCTTTTGTTTGTGCAGCAACTCCATCCAAAATTTCCACGGCTTTCTTGTCTTGCGCCGAAACATGGATGGTAAACATACAGAATACTGTAAGAATTAAAATTATTTTTTTCATGATGATTAAAATTAGTGTTGGTTAGTTTATCTAAGACTTGTCAAATATTGTTCCAAAGAGTTTAAATCTTTAAATTTAACGTCGCGAGCTTTGCTTCCTTCAAATGCGCCGACAATTCCGGCTGACTCCAGTTGGTCAATGATTCTGCCCGCTCTATTATAGCCTAACTTCAGTTTCCTTTGCAGCAAAGAAGTCGAACCATGCTGATGTGTGACGATACAGCGCGCAGCTTCTTCAAACATGTCATCCCGCTCGCTCGTATCAAGATTTTTCACCGAATCGCCGTCTTCATCAGGACATTCAGGCAAGAGATACGCTTCGGGATAACCGCGTTGTTGCCCAACGAAGTCAGTGATTTCTTCCACTTCGGGGGTATCAATAAAAGCGCATTGCAGACGTATCATCTCGCTGCCGGTTGAGAGCAACATGTCGCCGCGTCCAATCAATTGGTCGGCGCCACCCGAATCGAGGATAGTTCTAGAATCTATCTTCGAAATCACGCGGTAAGCCACCCGAGCAGGGAAATTTGCCTTAATGGTTCCCGTAATCACGTTCACCGAAGGGCGTTGCGTAGCGACAATCAAATGGATGCCGATAGCCCGCGCCAATTGTGCCAGGCGTGCCATGGGAGTCTCTACTTCTTTTCCTGCGGTCATGATGAGGTCGGCAAACTCGTCCACAATCAACACGATGTAAGGCAAAAAGCGGTGTCCGTCGTTGGGATTTAATTTGCGCGAGATGAACTTGGCGTTATATTCTTTGATGGTTCGAACGTTGGCTGCCTTCAGCAGGTCGTAGCGAGAATCCATTTCGATGCAGAGCGAATTCAAGGTGCGCACCACCTTTCGAATATCAGTGATAATCGCATCTTCGGCATCGGGAAGTTTTGCTAAATAATGCCTTTCAATCTTCGAGAACAGCGTCAATTCAACTTTTTTCGGGTCAATCAAAACGAATTTGAGTGTAGCAGGATGTTTTTTGTATAATAAGGAAGTGATAATGGCATTCAAACCCACAGACTTCCCTTGCCCTGTGGCGCCTGCCATCAAAAGATGTGGCATCTTAGCCAAATCGGCAACAAAGCTTTTGTTCGAAATTGTTTTGCCTAAACCTATGGGCAAATCGAAAGAATTGTTTTGGAAAGCGTCGGAAGCGATGATGGAGCGCATCGAAACGATTTTTGGATTTTGGTTGGGAACCTCAATGCCGATAGTTCCTTTTCCGGGCATAGGCGCAATGATGCGGATGCCTAAAGCCGACAAACTGAGGGCGATGTCGTCTTCCAAGTTTTTTATTTTCGATATGCGCACACCGGGAGCAGGGACAATCTCGTATAAAGTTACGGTTGGTCCTATCGTTGCGTTGATTTTGTCAATTTGTATCGAATAATTGTTGAGGGTTTTCAGGATTCGATTTTTATTGGCTTCCAATTCGTCGTTTTGCACCGCCACGTTGCCCGAATCATATTCTCTCAACACTTCTATGGATGGAAATTGATAGGAAGATAATTCAAGAGTCGGGTCGTATTCGGTGTCTATCGTAAAATGTTCGCGCTCGTCGTCGTCAATAACGCTGTCGGTAATCGGAATTTCAATTTCTTCAATCGGCGTGATGGTGAAGGGGATATTGTTTCGGTCAATCACTTCATCATTGTCCACTATCGAATTATCCAATTCAATAGAATTATCGTCGTTCATGGGGCGAGGAACGGTTTTAAGTTCGAATTCCACGTCGGGTCCGTCCTCTTCGTCTTCTGAATCCATGCTGCCGAAAACGGTGTTGCGCGAAGCAAATTCGTTCTTTTTAGTACGAGTTTCGTTGATGGTTTCTGTTTCTGTTGATGCTTCCTCTTCTTCCAAAGGCTTCACTTTTTTCTGCCAACGCTTGTGGATATTATATTCGATGATCAGAAAACTGAATATGATAAAGAATAGCAATATGCCGGCACCGATTTTTCCGATGATGCTGTTGAGCCAAAGGTTTATCTGAAAGCCGATGGTACCACCGTAAATCAGCAGGTCGCCATGGTTCAGAAAGAAAGCCGTGGTCACCGAAATCCAAAGCAATCCGAAGATGGCATAAATGGTAGCTTTCTTGAAGGGGAATAAAGATATATTTAAAAATAAAGTAAGCCCCGCCAGAAACATCCACATCATAAACAAATACGAAGCCACCCCAAACCATTGTTTTATGAACAAATAAGATAAAACCGCACCGATTTTGCCCATCCAGTTCGCAGATTGCAAACTATTGTCGGTAAGTACTTTTTTCAAAGAATTGAAAAAGATATTGTCGTCATCCTTCCAACTGAACATATAGGAAGTGAAAGCGATGAGCAAATAAAAAGAAAACAACAGTAAAAACAAACCAAAAACTTTTTGGAACTTTTCGCCTTTAAAAGTGGCGATTATTCCGCTGAAATTTTTCGTTTCTTTCTTCTCTTTTTTAGGTTTTTTGACTTTTTCCTTTACGGGTGTTTCCTTTTTGCCAACAGTTTTTGAATTACTGTCGGAACTAGGCGTCTCGAATCTTCGCCTGGGCCATAGAGGAATAATATTCGTCCCCAGGCAAAGCTGACTCCACACTCACGGGAGCGGCA
>CAIOYH010000021.1 GCA_903862465.1 uncultured bacterium
AATTTGAAGAAAATGATGCAAAAACTTAAAGAAGAATTTTTGTGCTTCATTTTTAGGATACTTTTTCGGCAAAAATTTATTTTAACCATAGCCTGAAAAATGACTTTATAAGGAGCGACTATTTAATTAAGCGAAAAACCAATACAATTTCTTCCTAGGTTCTTCAATATCCAAAGGAAAAAATCACCCTATCATGCAAACAATAAATAGCCAAAAAAGGACGTTAACATAAATTCTTTGTCATAAAAGTAAAAAAAAAATCCTCAATTCAAACGAAAATTATTAATTTCGCTGAAATTTTCAAAACAATATAACCAATATGAACATTTTTAAGAATTACAAACTAGTAAACAATCTGGTAGGTTGGGCGGTATTTATTGTCGCCGCGACAGTTTATTTGCTCACTATTGAGCCGACAGCCAGTTGGTGGGATTGCGGAGAATACATCGCTTCTGCGTATAAATTAGAGGTAGGACATCCTCCCGGAGCACCTTTGTTCCAAATGATGGGTCGCATCTTTTCGCTCTTTGCCGGTGGCGATGTCACTCGCGTTGCGGCTATGGTAAATGCTATGTCGGGCATTTTGAGTGCTTTTGCCATATTGTTTTTGTTTTGGACCATCACGGCGCTAGCAAAAAAACTCTATGTAAAAAGCAGCAGTTATGAAGTAACGATGCCACAAACTATTATCATTCTCGGAGCCGGTTTAGTGGGTGCTTTAGCATTTACTTTCACCGATTCGTTTTGGTTTTCGGCTGTGGAAGGCGAAGTCTATGCCACTTCGGCATTTTTCACTGCCATGGTTTTTTGGGCTATGCTCAAATGGGATGTAGCTGCCGACGAAAAATATGCCAACCGATGGATAGTATTTATTGCTTTTTTGATGGGCTTATCTATCGGAGTCCATTTGCTCAATTTGCTTTGTATTCCTGCCATGACCATGATCTATTATTTCAGAAAAGGAAAACAATCCCGCAGAAATTTAATCCTTACTTTAGTCCTCTCCGTGTTTATTCTCGGGTTTGTTCAATCTATCATTATTCCATGGACGGTTAAAATGGCAGGCATTCTCGAATTGTTCTTTGTCAATACTGTTGGCATGCCGTTTAATTCAGGAACTATCATTTATTTCGTTCTGTTGACCGGACTCATCACGTTTGGATTGTGGATAACAAAAAAGAAAGGCAAATCCATTTTGAACACGGCTATCTTAGCCTTCACCTTTATATTAATAGGATATTCTTCATTTTTGATGCTTGTGGTTCGTGCCAATGCTAACACCCCTATCAACGAAAATGCCCCCACGGATGCCCTAACCTTGTTGACCTACCTCAACAGAGACCAATATGGTGATTGGCCCATCTTATACGGACAATATTTCAACGCCAAAGTGATAGATACCAAAGAAGGAAATTATAATTATATCAAAGGAAAAGATAAATACGTCCCCACCACACGCAAAACAACCTATATTTATGACCCCAATAGCTGCGGTTTGTTTCCGCGTATGTGGAGCGAGCAAGATAAGCACGTGAAAGCCTACAAAGCTTGGACAGGGGTCAACGAAAACCAAAACCCGTCTATGGGCGACAACTTAGCTTTCTTCTTCAAAAATCAATTGGGAAGTCAATATTGGCGCTACTTTATGTGGAACTTCGTTGGGCGACAGAGCGACCAACAATGCTTCGGCTTGGACGACAACGGCAACAAAGACGTGATAAATGGTAATTGGATTTCCGGTATCAAATTCTTGGATGCTGCCCGACTCGGTAATCAAGACAAAATCACCGACAAGGCATTAAATAACAAAGGTCGAAACACCCTATTCTTCCTGCCCTTTATTCTCGGCTTAGCCGGTTTAGCTTTTCAATTTATGAAAAACAAAAAGGATGCTTTTGTCATCACACTATTGTTCCTCTTGACGGGGGCTGCCATCATTGTCTATTTGAACCCTACCCCCTATCAGCCCCGCGAGCGTGACTACGCTTACGTAGGCTCCTTCTATGCTTTTGCTATATGGATTGGCTTGGGAGTGGTAGCTCTCTTTCATTTGCTCAGCAAAAAACTCCCTCAAATCGCGAGCGCTTTTATTGCCATCGCCTTGTGTTTCCTTTTGGTTCCCGTCATTATGGCGAAACAAGAATGGAACGACCACGACCGCTCTAACAAATACGCTATGCGCGATTTTGCCAAAAACTATCTCTCCTCCTGTGCGCCCAACGCCATCTTGATTACCAATGGCGACAACGACACCTTCCCCTTGTGGTATGTACAGGAAGTCGAAGGCTTCCGAACCGACGTCCGCGTGGTCAATTTCACTCTCGCTTCGGGCGATTGGTATATTCATCAATTGTTCAACAAAATCTACAAATCCGAACCTTTACCTTTCACCATTCCGGCAAACAAATATACCGCCGGCACCAACGATTTCGTGCCTTACTTTGAAGAAGACGCCAACAACACTTGGGATTTGAAAAAAGTTATTAATAAGATTAATAGCGACAGAGAAGAAGACAAGAAAATGCTACAAGACCAACGCATGGTAGGCTATTTCCCAACCAAAAACCTATCCTTGAAAGTGGATTCCCTCAAGGTGTGCACCAATGGTACCGTGCCACGTTATCTTGCCGACAAGGTAGTGAAAGCCATCACATGGAAAGTAAAAAAGAACAATCTGTATAAAAACGATTTGATGCTCCTCGACCTCATCGCCACCAACAATTGGACCCGTCCTATCTATTTCGCAACACCATCCAGCGTCAGCGACTTCCTCAACATAGAAGACTATTGCTTCTTGGAAGGCTCCGTCTATCGCTTCATGCCTGTCAAGGGCGACACCAAAAGGGGAGGAGTCCTCACCGACGAAACCTACGACAAAATCATGAACAAATTTGTTTTTGGCAATTTGAACGACAAACGAGTCTATGTTGACAAAGAAAGCGCCGGCATGGTGCTCTATATGCGCAACAACATTGCCCGTTTGGCTCAGGCGCTCTTGTCAGAAGGCAAAAAAGACAAAGCTATTAAGGTATTGGACAAAGGTGTCGCCATGATGCCCGACTATGTAGTGCCTTTCGATTTATATATGATTGGCTATGCCGAAATCTATTTCCGTTGCGGCGAAAACAAAAAAGCCAACGACATCATGGATGTTGTCGGAAACGCCTACAATCAGGATTTGGAATATTACATGAGTGTCGAACCCGAATATGCGCGCTTCTTTTCCGAAGACATGCAACAGGCTTTGTCAATCCTTCGTGCTTTGGTAGATTATTCCAACCTCTACAAACAAAAAGAGCAAACCAAGAAATTCAACGACATGCTCAACCAATATGTCCGCTATGCCCCACAAGACTCCGCTCAAGGCGGTCCCGACGGCAGATAAGCTCCTCTTGAATCCATTAAAAATAGTCATTTGTTTCGTGCAAATGGCTATTTTTTTAATAAACCAACTCCCAACTCCCAACTCCAAACTAGGAACTCTGAACTCTGAACTCTGAATTAGGAACTCTGAACTATAAACTCCGAACTAGGAACTCTGAACTAGGAACTCTGAACTTGGAACTCTGAACTAGGAACCCCGATATACAATGTCGGGATTAGTAGGGTGCAATCCTTGGTATTTGGAATTTGGATCTTGGAACTTGGATCTTAAAACTTTGGGCGCATCCCCCCGAGAAAATCGGGGGGTCGGGCTTTCGCTGCTAGTCCTCGCGCCGCGAAGAAGCGGCGCTGTGGGCTATTCGCTACAATCCCTTGCGCTCATGCCACCTAGCTAGTCGCTCCTTATAAAGTCATTTTTCAGGCTATGGTTAAAATAAATTTTTGCCGAAAAAGTATCCTAAAAATGAAGCACAAAAATTCTTCTTTAAGTTTTTGCATCATTTTCTTCAAATTCCAAGCTGTTGCAGCCATGA
>CAIOYH010000022.1 GCA_903862465.1 uncultured bacterium
CACTGTGAATGAAGAAAAAAACAAACAAATTGATTTAGATGATCCCTCAACGTTTAATTTCTATTTTGATATTGCTATCGCACCAACCATCAACTCCGAGATAGACGATAGTATGAAGGTGGATTTTTATACCATTGCGGTTCCCGAAGATTCTATCGAAAAATATTTAATGGATTCGCGTATGAGATTTGGCAAATTTGAGGATGCCGACCTTGTTGAAGAAAAAGACATGATTGCGGGCACTTTTGATGAGCTAGATGCAAATGGAATTGTCAAAGAAGGTGGTATCAAAAAAGATATTTTTATCTATATGGAGCAGATAAAGGACGAGGAAAGCAAACAAAAGCTTCTTGGTAAAAAAATGCTGGATGCCTTCGAAATTGATCCGAAAAAACTTGCTCGTAATGAACACGAATTAGCCTATTTCTTAGGTTTGAAAAAAGATGAACTTCCTGAGCCTTTACCAAGATTCAATTTGACGATAAATCGTATCACCCGCAGCTTACCTGCCGAGATGAATGAAGAGTTTTTTCAGAAGCTATATCCCAAATCACAGATATCTTCTGAGAAAGAGTTGAGAGAAATGTTCCGCATTGACTTAGCAAACGAATTCAATAAAGATAGCGAACGTAAGTTTTATGACGATGTGGTTAAAGTTTTTGAAGCAAAAAATGATTTCAACTTACCCGATAAAGTAGTACAATCTTTTTTAAAGGAAAATGCTGATGAAAAAGAAATGGCTTCGGAAATAACAGAAGAAAACTTAGAGCATGCCAAGAGGCAATTCAGATGGCAATTGATCGAAAATAAAATCGTTAAAGAAAATGACTTATACGTTAAGGAAGAAGAAATTAAAGACTTTATAAAAAGCCATTTCCGTAATCGAGTGTCAATGGGCGAAGATATGGTAGATGAAACCACAGAAGTTCTAGAGTCTGAACATGACCACGACCATGAGCATGAGCATGAACATGAACATGAACACAAAACAGCACGTGATCCAAAGGTATATGAAGACTATTTGGAGAGTTTGACCGATTATTACATGAAAGATGAGGAACAGGTAAAAGAAATCAGACATGTAATTTATAAAAACAAAGTTCGTGATTTCTACAAAGCAAAACTCAACGTTGTTGAACACACGGTCAGCAGCGAGGAGTTCTACAAAATATTAGCAACTTCAAATCAAGACTAAATATGGATTCAAGTAAAGAATTTCGCTCCTATGCCTCTAAACATTTAGGCATTTCGAGTTCGCGCCTCGATAAATTTAGCGCAGCACAAGGCATGACACGCACCATCATCGAAGAACGTCAAGTGAACTTTCGTGAGGTGGATGTGTTTTCACGTTTGATGATGGATAGGATTATCTTTTTAGGCACACCGATTGACGATTATATCGCCAACATCATTCAAGCACAATTATTATTTTTGGAATCCGTGGATGCCAAAAAAGATATTCAGATATATCTGAATACGCCCGGCGGCTCGGTATATGCAGGCTTGGGTATTTATGATACCATGCAATATATCTCGTCGGATGTGGCTACTATCTGCACCGGCATGGCAGCTTCTATGGGAGCTATCATTTTATGTGCAGGTGCTAATGGCAAACGCACCGCCTTGAAACATTCGCGCGTTTTGATTCATCAACCGATGGGTGGCGCAGAAGGACAAGCTTCCGACATCGAAATCACCGCTCGTGAGATTCAGAAGTTGAAAAAAGAACTATATGAAATTATTGCAACCCATTCAGGTCAATCCTACGACAAGGTGTGGAAAGACGCCGACCGCGACTATTGGATGACTTCAGAAGAAGCCAAGAAATATGGTATGATTGACGAGGTGTTGCAAAAACCAAAAAAATAATCTCGAATGGCTAAAGATCAAGAGAAGTGTTCGTTCTGCGGGAAGAGGAAATCTGACGTCAGCTTGCTTATCGCGGGCTTGGATGCTCATATTTGTGATGCATGTGTGGCGCAAGCCGATGCTATAGTGCACGAAGAGTTGGGCGCTTTGAACAAAAATGTTGACCCAAAGAAATTCGAGCTGCTGAAGCCCATTGATATGAAAAAACATCTTGACCAATATGTGATTGGACAGGATGATGCCAAACGGATATTGTCTGTGGCGGTCTATAATCATTACAAACGCATCAGCCAAAAACCTTCCAAGAACAAAACCGATGATGTGGAAATCGAGAAATCGAACATCATCCTAGTGGGCGAAACAGGAACAGGAAAAACCTTGTTGGCACGCACCATTGCCAAGATGCTGCACGTGCCTTTTTGCATTGCCGATGCCACCGTGTTGACCGAAGCAGGTTATGTGGGCGAAGATGTGGAAAGTGTGTTGACACGCTTGCTGCAAGTGGCAGATTACAATGTGGAAGCTGCCGAAAAAGGCATCGTTTTTATTGACGAAATAGATAAAATTGCCCGCAAAAGCGACAACCCATCCATCACCCGTGATGTGTCGGGCGAAGGCGTTCAACAAGCTATGTTGAAACTGTTGGAAGGTTCCGTGGTGAACGTTGCGCCTCAGGGCGGACGCAAACATCCCGAGCAACGCATGATACAAATCAACACCGAAAACATCCTCTTTATTTGCGGAGGCGCTTTCGGAGGTATTGATAAAGTGATAGGTTCGCGCATGAAAACCAATATGATTGGCTATACGTCCGCTTCGGAACGCGAAAAGATTGACAAAGACAATCTGTTGCAATACATCGCGCCGCAAGATTTGAAAGCTTATGGGCTGATACCCGAACTCGTGGGTCGTTTGCCTATCATCACGCATCTCAATCCTTTGAATGCCGAAACCCTCAAACGCATCCTCACCGAACCGAAAAATGCGCTGACCAAACAATATATGAAATTGTTCGACATTGACCACATCCAACTGTCTTTTGACGAAGCCGTGTTTGATTTGATTGTCCAAAAATCTATTGAATACAAATTGGGAGCACGCGGTTTGCGCACCATCATGGAAGTGATTATGACTGACGCCATGTTCGAAATGCCTTCCCAAAACGAGGAGCACGAACTGCACGTTACCCTGAAATTAGCCGAAGAAAAAATCAACAAAATTGACCGCTCCTTATTGATGGTTGCCTAAAGCTGCTTGCCATGAAGAAATCGGTTTTCTTTTTGCTGATCATTCCTGTGTTTTTCCTGACTGCCTGCCGCGATATTCGCAAAGAATATTATCCCAACGGTGTGCTCAAACAAGAGATTCCTTATACGAACAACAAGCCCAATGGCGTTGCCCGTTGGTATTTCCAAAATGATAAACAAATGATGGAATGTATCAACGTGAACGGGAGCTTGGAAGGCAAGATGACCCGTTGGCACGTGGACGGAACCTTGGAAAGCGAAGATACCTACAAAAACAACCTGCGCAACGGCAAAAGCATCATCCATTATGACAACGGAACCATTTATATGGAAGACGACTATGTGAACGATAAACTCAACGGCACCCATATCGAACGCCATCCCAACGGACAAATTAAAACCAAAGGCACCTATAAAAACGGGCTCTATCATGGCAAATGGGAATATTTCGACCTTCGGGGTATTTTCATTGGCGAGGGGAATTTTGTGGAGGGCTCAGGCACTTTGAAGGGTTTTTATTGGAATGGACGCCTGAAACGGATCGTGAATTTTGTGAACAATAAAAAAGACGGCAAAGAAATTTGGTATAAAGAAGATGGCACCCTCGACAAGGAAGTGAACTACAAAGAAGATAGAATTGTGACTCTTTAGGCTTTTAGACTTTAGACTATTGGACTATTAGGGCTTTGAAATACATAAACAAAAAATATTATTCAAAATATGCTACTCGAACACGAAATTAAAGATACAGCGCTCCAACAGATAGCTGAGCAAATGCTGATAGCGGCGCGCACCGCCCCCAAAGGCAGAGGCATCAACAATGTGATGTTGGCGATAGCCGAACAAAAAGATTTTCCGCGCATATCCGAAAAGATGATTGAAATCGGCAACCGCATGGAGCAGAGTTTTTTTATTCGCGATGCCGAAAACATCCTTCAAATTGAGTATATGTTGGTGTTGGCAATGAAAATCAATCCCATCAATTTGGATTGCGGTTGGTGTGGCTTTGCCAATTGCGCCGAGAAAAACAAACATCCGCAGGTGCCCTGTGTGTTCAACCTGACGGATATGGCTATTGCCATCGGTTCGGCTGTGAGCAAGGCTGCCGACCTGAGGGTTGACAACCGCGTGATGTATTCTGCCGGCAGAGCCATCAAAGAACTGAACCTGCTAGGCGAGGAAGCCGCCATCATCCTATGCGTGCCCATCTCCGCCACATCCAAAAGCCCTTTCTTTGATAGGAAAACTCTTTGATTTTAGATTTTAGATTTGTGAATTTTGATTTTTAACACGGAGGAAAGGAGAATTCCTGGTTATTTGTATCATTGATTGTAATCCCGGCACTTTGTGTAAATATAATAAAGCGAGATTTTTCCGCCAAGACATCCTATAATAATCTTGAGTTTGTTGTAATAAATTCAAAGTTAGCTCAAAAAAATGTAGAACTAGCTCTACAAGAAATAGAACATGTTCTAGATAAAATAGAACTCGCTCTGTAAAACGTAGAACTAGTTCTATACAATATAGAGCACGCTCTATAAAACGTAGAGCACGCTCTACTAAAAGATGAACAAGTTCTATAATACATAGAACATGCTCTATAAAAAGATGAACAAGTTCTGAAAAATATAGAACACGCTCTACAAAAAGATGAACAAGTTCTATAAAACATAGAACTTGTTCTGTGAAAAGATGAACACGGTCTATCGTATTTTATGTTGGTTGTTACATCATTTAAGTACATTTATGAATTGTATTTCATTCATTTTATGGATGATAAATCAATTTGTAATTATTGTGAATCTAATCAAAAAAGAATAGATTAGATTCATGTTTGAATGCATCTTTATTATCAATTGATACATCATTTTGTTTGTCTGTTTTAACCACTAAAACAAATTTGTTACTATCACTCATAAAATTTCATTGCTATTCAAAAAAACTTTCAGACATTTGTAAAAAAATAATAAGCGATAGGTTCAACATGCCTCTTGCAAGACATAAAACAAGAACTATGAAACAAAAAATACTACTAGGCTTGGTATTAGTGCTGCTTTCCATTCCTTATGCTTGGGCGGATACTGTGGATGTGAAGATGAGTTGTAAGGTTACGAAGTTGGCAAATTATTCGGAGTTGAAACTCTCGGTGGTGGTGGTTGACACAGCGCAACCTGTGAGCAATCCGATGACGTTTTTCAAGATGGATAAACTGCCCCAAGCCATGAATTTTGACCAAGATTATCTTAAAGCGCAATTGATGGAACTTCTCAAAATGAACAAAAACCTGAAAATATTGGTGCCGCATAAAGAGTATATGCAGTCAATATTCGACATGATAAAATCCAAAAAAGACCGCGCGCGCGCCATCAACCTCTATGACGAAAATAATTATGCAAATGTGATACAGATTAACACGAATAGTAATCAAAGCACTGTGAATTCCAAAAAACTAGCTTCCACTATGACTATTGACATCCTCATTCCTTTGGTGGTGGGTAGTTCGTGCACCTTGGTGTTGGAGGGGCTATGGCTGAAATTTGGAACACGTATGTGTAAAACTCAAAAGGTTTCTGTAGATTTTACGAAATAAGTGATTAGAGATAGCCCTACTAATTACGAACTCCTCAAAATTCTCTGTGTATCTCCTTTTACTCCATGTATCTCTGTGTAACGTATAATAACCCTAAAACCCAAGCCTAAAGCTTCTAAGAGAATCCTTCGTAATGCGTGTATTCGTAGAACTCGGAA
The DNA here is from genome assembly GCA_903862465.1 of uncultured bacterium. Classification (GTDB taxonomy): domain Bacteria; phylum Bacteroidota; class Bacteroidia; order Bacteroidales; family CAIWKO01; genus CAIWKO01. The sequence goes on from CAIOYH010000022.1 coordinate 5,865, forward strand.
CTACAAACTACGAACGCCGAACTATTTCGTAACTCTCTACTCTGAAATTATCAGCAAAATAAATTCTCATTTTAAATAATATTCAATTTAAAGAATAATTTCATCCTTTGTATATCCAATTGAAAAATTTTATGTATGTTTGTACCTTGAAATTTTTTATACAAAAAGAAATATAACTATTGATAATCAGATAGAATTTATACGTATTTTTGCATCAAATATCATCCAATTAGAAACAAAACAAACAAATTCAATAAATTCATAATTAAAAAAATACAGCTATGATTGATTTAACTACAAACTATATGGGCTTAAAATTAAAAAGTCCGTTAATTGCATCGAGTTCAGGTTTAACCAACGATGTGAGTCATATCAAACTAATGGAAGAAAAAGGCATAGGCGCCGTGGTGTTGAAATCAATTTTTGAAGAACAAATTTTGATGGAAACCGATAAGATGATTCAAAAAAACGAAGGCGAAAAGATGCAGACCTTCTCCAATTCGTTTAATACCATCGTAAATGAAAAAAGTTATCACTACGAAGAAGCTTATGAGTATGTAAGCAACTTTGCCAAGGAACAAACCTTGGGGAAATACTTGGCGTTGATAAAAGAATTGAAAAGCACGGTTTCTATTCCCATTATTTCGAGTATAAATTGTGTGTCGGCATATAATTGGCATTATTTTGCTCGCCGCATAGAAGAGGCAGGTGCTGATGCCATCGAGTTGAACATCTATTTGCTCCCATCGCAATTAAACATGGATGGACCGAGCTACGAAAAAATTTATTACGATATTATTGCAGCCGTGAAGAAACAAGTGAGCATCCCCGTGTCACTCAAATTGGGCTTTTATTTCTCAGGTTTGTCCAAATCCATCATTGATTTATCCAACACGGGCATCAAAGCTTTGGTGTTATTCAACCGTCCTTACACCCCCGATTTTGATATTGATACCTTCGAAATCACAGCGGGCAACATCTACAGTTCGGAGCATGATTATGCACACACCATGCGTTGGTTAGCCATCCTTTCAGGTAGAGTGGGTTGCGATTTGGCAGCAGGCACAGGCGTTCACGAATATACCGCCGCCATCAAACAGATTTTAGCCGGCGCCGATGCCATTCAAATCGGCTCGGTGTTATACGAAAAAGGATACGACGCTATTGCTGATATCTTAGACGGTATGAAAATATGGATGACCTCGAAGAACTTCACAAGCCTATCCGATTTCAGAGGCAAAATGAATCAAATCAACGTTCAGAATCCTGCTGCTTTGGAGCGCGTTCAGTTTATGAAATTATATTCCAAGATAGAATAGTCGGGCTTCTATACTTCCTCTAAAAAAAAAAGCGCAATACCAAATTGATTCGGTATTGCGCTTTTTTTATCTACTTTATTGTATTACGTCTTACTATTCTCTTCTTAGTGCCTTTGTGTCTTTGTTCCTTAGTGTCTTTGTGCCCTTGTGTCTTCGTGTCTTCGTGTCTTTGTGCCTTAGTGTTTAAAAGTCTTAGTGGTTTTTCTTACCTCTAATATTCATCAGGCATTTGTTTCAACTGTTTCAAACTGAAAACAGGACCATCTTTACAGACATAAGTTTTGCCCACATTGCATCTGCCACATTTGCCAAAGCCGCATTTCATACGGTTTTCTAAAGTAGTATAAACCATTTCATCAGCAAAGCCACATTTCTCTAATATTGGGAAGGTATATTTAATCATGATAGGAGGTCCGCAAACTATAGCGATAGTATTCTCTGCTTTAGGAGCCATTTTGTCTAAGATAGTAGGCACAAAACCAACTTCACCTTTCCAGTCGGCTGTTTCGCCACCCGGGTCAACTGTAGTAACAAGTTTCACATCGGGGCGTTCGTCCCATTCGCGAAGTTCGTGTTTATATACTAAGTCAGCAACGCTTTTGGCGCCATACAGGATGGTGATATCTTTGAAGTTTTCGCGCAAATCCAAACAATTCCAAATCACGCTGCGCATAGGAGGCAAAGCAATACCGCCTGCGATAAACAAAAGGTTTTTGCCCTTCCATTCGTCAATCGGAAAAACATTCCCGTAAGGACCTCTGAAACCTATGGTGTTGCCTTCTTCCAAATCCGATAAGGCAGTGGTAACGCGACCGGCTTTGCGGAAGGTGCATTCAATATATCCTTTGCGGGTAGGGGATGAGGCAATACAAAAAGTGGATTCGCCAACTCCTGCAACAGAATATTCGCCAAACTGACCTGTTTTAAACGAAAAATTCTCAGCATCTTCGGGGTTGATAAATTTTAGACGAAATGTTTTTACAAAAGGAGCGTCTTCCGAAACCTTATCAATTTGCATTAAATAGGGTAGATAAATATTTTGTGTTTCCATTTTCTTCGAATTCTTTTAGTTTTCAATAATGCTCATACAGTGTTCGGCGATATTCATATCCACAGGGCAGGCACGCGAACAACGTCCACAGCCAACGCAGCCAATAGTGTTGAGGCGGTCGGGCATGTAGGAAAATTTGTGCATCAAACGTTGACGCCAACGCTGTCCTTGGTTCTCGCGCGGATTATGACCGGAAGTGTGTAAGGTGAATAAACTCAATCCGCATGAATCCCAACAGCGCACGCGATGACCTTTTCCGCCATGGCTTTCATCTTGTATGTCGAAACAAGCGCAGGTGGGGCACACATAAGCGCACGCACCGCATCCAATGCAACGCATTGCTTGTTCTGTCCAAAATGCCTCATCTTCGAATTTTGAATTAATCTTTGCCAAGACATCATCCACACTAAAATTAGCAGCAACTTTTGCAAGCAAACTTTCTTTATCAGCGCCACCATCAGCCGTAAACAAATCAGAAAAATCAGCAACAAGTTTTGCGCCTTTCTCCGTAACGATTTCGGCTATATAATTGCCATCCGTCATTTTGGTCAACAGAATATCGCTTCCTGCTGTACTGCCCGGACTTCCTTTTGCCGAGGTGCAAAAACAATAATCGTCGGCTTTATTACAGCTCAAGCCGATGATCGTGGTACGTTCCAAACGGGTAGTGTAGATTTTATCTATGCTATCCCAACAAAAGATAGAGGATAAAGAATGAAATCCAAATGCATCGCAAGGACGAACTCCAATCAAAACCGATTGTGGGATGCTGTCAAAATCAAAATCCTGTTGGGTTAATTTTTTATTTTGCTTTTCGTAATCGAAAAGTTTTTCATTTCTTGGAAAAGCCACAGTCTTAGCTGAAGAAACCGTTACGATATAATCTTCTGTGATTTCATCAAAAGACGAAATCTTTAGAAAATCAATCATAGTGTCCTTTTTCACAGGCGCAACCACCTGATAGTTTTGCCCAATAAGTTTAGTTATAAGCGACCGATACGAATCTTTGGTCAATAATTTTCTTTCCATAGGTTTAACGGATAAAGTTTTCGTGATCTTCGGGTTTAAAAATAGCCAAAGCATTATCGGCACAAATAGATGTTCCGGCAACGGAATCGAAAAACTGTTTCGAATCTAAAGCTACTTTGTATGTCAACAATTGAATGGGCAACTCCAACGGACAAGCTTTGCCGCATTGACCGCAGGTAACGCAACGTCCTGCGAGGTGCATAGCGCGCATCACATGCCATTCCAAATTTCCCAACGTATGCGATGGTACCGAAATCCATTGCGGCTGATTGATTTCAACCGTGCAGGTGGGGCAATAACACATAGGGCAAGAAGCGCGACAGGCATAACATTTGATACATTTCGAAAATTCGTTTTCCCAAAATGCCCAACGGTCTTCCAAGCTCATGTCTTCTATCTTTTTCATCATAGCCGCTTCCGCTTCGGTCAAACCATGATACAAAGTGGCTACATGTTTTTCAATTTCCTCAAAAGTGTTGAGTTCGATGATGTCACCGTTTTCTGCAAAAGCCAACACCATAAAATCACCATCGAATACTTGGTTTTCGGCAGCAAGTTCCACGATGCTTTTCAAGGTGTGATGGTTGGCAACTATCACCTTTTTCTTGTTGTGTTTTATTTCTTGACGATATAGATACACGGCAATATTTTGGTCGCAGCTCTCATCAAAAATAAGTTTCGAGGCATGTTCCGCTTTTCTGATGAAAACAGGTCGGGCTTTGCCGCTTGTTCCTTTTTCGTAGCCCACAATCAGTCCGTAGTTCCCTGACTCGAGTAATTGTTGAGCTTTTTGTTGAAGATTATTCATTATTCTACCTCCTGAAATTCTGAATTTTTAATAAGTTTTTGATACGATGTTGCCGGACCTAACTGACGGAATTGGTCAACAGATTCATTAACCACCTCAGCCCATTTAGCGCCTTCGGCAGCCGACACCCACGAAAATACGATACGATTCACATCCACGCCGATAAAATCGAGCAAGTTGCGGAAAATCATCCAACGACGACGTGCATGAAAATTCCCTGAAGTATAATGGCAATCGTTAGGATGGCAACCCGAAATAATGATACCATCGGCACCATTCGCAAAAGCTTTCATCAGCAGCATAAAATCTATACGCCCCGTACATGGGAAACGGATGATTTTTACATTCGTTGCATATTTTATACGGCTCGTGCCCGTTAAATCGGCGCCCGCATACGTACACCAATTGCACACAAAAGCAACCACTTTCGGTTCAAAACTGTTAGTATTATTTGTTTCCATTTCTTTTAATTTCGTTTTTATGATTCACATCAACTCTTACCATTCATTCAGCAATGCTTCCACTTCGGCGCACACCTGATCATGATTATAACCCAAAATATCAATAGATTTCGACTTACAGAAAGCAACACAAGTGCCACATCCCTGACACAAACCCGGATTGATATGCGAAATAGTTTTAATGATATTGCCGCTACGGTCTTTAATTTCTTCCTTATCTATTGCCTGATACGGACACACAGGGATACACATAAAACATCCTGTGCAACTCGAATACAACGGCGGTGCACATTTCTTCACCACAGCAATCAACGGATCGCGTTTCAACAAATCGTTGGAGAATAATCCTGCAATTTTTGCTGCAGCACCCGAAGCAGCAGCAACGGTTTCAGGAATATCTTTTGTGGATTGACATGCTCCCGCAAGATAAATACCCGCGGTGTTAGTTTCCACAGGTTTCAACTTGGGATGTGCTTCTGAGAAGAACTTATGTTTGTCGTATGAAACATGTAGCTTCTGTGCCAACTCTTCGCTGCCCGGACTTGCTATACCTGCCGTAGCTAACACCACCATATCCGCTTCGATTTCCACAGCCTGACCCATTAACAAGGTATCCACGCCACGAACAATCAACTTGCCATTCTTTTCATACACTTGCGAAACCCTGCCGCGTATGTATTTCACTTCGTCTTCCTCTATGGCTCGACGAACAAATTCTTCATACATCTTGCCCGTAGCACGTATGTCCATATAAAATATATAAGGCGTGCCTTCATGAACTTTGTGCTTATACAACATCGCATGTTTTGCGGTGTACATACAACAAATCTTCGAGCAATACTCTATACCTTTTGCAGGATCGCGTGAGCCTGCACAAGCAATAAATACAATTTTCTTTGGAATTTCTCCATCCGATGGACGACGTATCTCGCCTTTGGTAGGTCCCGATGCTGACGCCAAACGTTCGAACGCCAAACCGTCAATCACATCTTCATACTTACCATATCCATATTCAGGGAAGAAATTTGTTTTCAACACATCAAAACCTGTAGCAAGCAACAAAGCACCTGCCTGAACTTCCACAAAACTATCTTCCTGATCAAAACGAATAGCTTTCGTTGGACAAACAATTTCGCACACTTTGCATTTGCCTTTTATATAATACGTGCAATTCACACGGTCAATAACAGGCTTGTTGGGAACTGCTTGTGGAAACGGTACATAAATCGCTGTCCGTTTACCCAAACCTTGTTCAAACTCACTTGGGATTTTCTTTACAGGACATTTCTGTATGCAAGCCCCGCAACCCGTGCAAAGCTTTTCATCCAAACTTTTCGATTTCAAACGTATCTTCACATTGAAATTGCCGATGGAACCATCCACGCTTTCAATTTCTGCATACGTGTATAGCGTGATGTTCGGATGACGTGCCACATCCACCATGCGCGGTGTCAAAATACATTGCGAACAATCCAATGTCGGGAACGTTTCCGAAAGCTGCGACATGTGTCCACCTATCGAAGGTTCGCGTTCCACCAACACCACTTTGTGTCCGGCATCGGCTATATCCAACGACGCTTGTATCCCTGCCACACCGCCACCTATAACAACGGCGGTTTTCGTAATCGGAACATAAATCGGCGCCAAAGCCTCATTACGTTTCACTTTTTCCACCAATGTTCTAACGATGTCTATAGCTTTATCCGTCGTAGCATCGCTCTTTTCGTGCACCCACGAACAATGTTCGCGGATGTTTGCCATTTCACACAAAAACGGATTCAATCCCGCTTCTGCGCACGCATTACGAAATGTAGGTTCGTGCATACGCGGCGAACATGCCGACACAACAACGCCTGTCAGATTATGTTCTAAGATGGCTTCTTTCACCATATTTTGTCCCGGGTCGGAACACATATATTTATAGTCAACACTGACCGTTACACCCGGAAATTCAGAAGCTACTTTCGCTACCTTTTCACAATCAACCGTGGCACTAATGTTTTCACCACAATGACATATAAATACTCCTATTCTTGCCATATTTAGTTCTCCTCAGTTTTTTCTAATACAACTTCCGGTACTACCACTCGGTTCTGCAAACTTATGTTCACAGGAACAAAATGACGGTTGATGCCGGTTTCTTTTTGGCTTTTGCCCAATGCCATATCAATCGCCTGACTGATATAAAGCACGGGGATAGTTAATTTCTCGCCCATCGCTTTTTCTAAAGCCGGACGACGCATATCCAAATTGGAATGACACATCGGACAGGCAACGATAATCGCTTCGGCACCGCGGTCGGCTGCTTCTTTCACAATGCGACCCGACAACCTGCCCACGATATCCGTGCGACTTACCGACATGCCAGCTCCGCAACATTCCGTCTTGAAGGGCCAATCAATCGGGTTCGCACCCAAGCTCTTCATCACCTCGTCCATAGATTGTGGATCTTCCGTACGGTCGAAATCCAACACATCATGCGGACGAACCAACAAACAGCCATAATAACATGCCACCTTTTTATCAAACAAAAATTGTTGCTTGCTCGCCACAAAATCTGCCACAAACATCTGTATAAATTGAACGATATTCAATATTTTGATGTCGCATTTCAGTTCGGCTCCAATAATGCCATTCACTTCTGCACGTAACGTATCGTTTTTCTTCAACTCATGTTGCACCATCGTTAGCCTGTTGTAACATGCCGCACAGGGCACCACTATGGTGTCCATCTCCGCTTCTTGCGCTTTTGCCAAAATGCGTGCCGGCAACGAAAACGATAAAATACTGTTCAGGTTGTGAGCCGCCGTAGCGCCACAACAATTCCAGTCGGGAACCTGCACCAACTCCACATCAAAAGCATTCGCAAGCGTAACTACCGATTCGCTGTATTCTCGCGAAGAGCCTTCCAACGAACATCCGGGATAATATCCTATTTTTTTCTGCATTTCTTTATCTTTTTAGTTCATGTTTTTGCCGCCCTGCTTTGCCTTTAAAAAAACAACGCACAGCAACATTACCCTATAACTATGTTTTCTTTGTTTTCTTAAAAAATTCTGCAACTTGTTTCCGCCCTTTTATCATTTCAGGCAGTATGGGCAATTTGCCCCGCGATAGCATACTCGGAACCATCCCCACATCTTGCCCCAAATGCCACGAGCGCAACTTATAATCTGCCACCAAACTGATTTCGTGCAAACGTCCCGTAAACTTTATCGAATCCAAAAATGCCTTATGGAAACTGATGATATTTTTCGACTTCGGATGCGACAAACCTTCCGCAAGCGACTTCTGACGCATAAAATCCATCGCCTTGGGTATATCTATCTCCATCGGACAACGCGACAAACACATCTCGCACGAAACACACAACCAAATGGTTTGCGACTTCAAAAGCTTCTTGTCATTTTCGGGATCTTCGGTCTGCAGCAGACGCATCGCCACACTCGGTGGATATTCCATCTCGTTCGAAACGGGGCAGCCCGCCGAACATTTGCCACACTGATAGCATTTCGCGCTTTTCACTTCCGTGGCGTGCTGCAATTTCGCGCTCAGCGAATTGTTTTCTATATGAGCTGACATAAATTTTACCTTTTTATATACGTATATGTTTAAATCAAAAATTAAATTATCGAATCGGGCGCAAAGTACGTAAGATTATTTGACCCTACCAAACATTTTTTTAAATATTTTTTTCTCTGATTTTATTTTCTTTGTAACCGTTTGAACCATTGAATTGTATTTTCTTGATTTGCTGATTAAGAAAAAAACACAAAGGCACTAATAACACAAAGAGCCACTAAGAACTCTTCCTCCTTATTCGTAATTAGAAAATTCGTAATTCGTAGGGCTTTCGTAATTCGCCCATTCGTAATTCGTAGAGGTTTATTCGTTATTCGTAGTACATTCCGGATTCGTACTGTCCTAATCCTTGGAATTTGCCTGCCCGACTGAATAGATATTTATTAAGTCATTCAGGCGGGGAGTTTGGTATTTGGAACTTGGACCTTTGCCCCTCCCTTTCCCCCAACTTAGTAGAAGACCCAAACCCACCCAAAAACCAACCTTATTACCTTCTTACACTATCAACGTTTTTTTAATAGAATTCAATAAGCTAATAAGGTCAGGATGTTGTTATGTCATTCATTTCTAATAAGGTTTTGTAAATTGAAAAAGGCTCACCCAAATCTAGGTAAGCCTTTTACTTTTTACAATGTTAAGCCTTTTTACTGAAAAATAAACCAACGGCAATCTTAACCATACAATTTATTGTTTAACAAATTTCCTTACCACACATCCATCCTCATTTTCAACTTTTAAGAAATACAATCCTCCAATTAAACTTGAAATATTTATTTCTGTTTTTAGTTTTAATATAGGTTGTCCTATTAGTAATTTTCCCTGTATATTGTAAATAGAAGCAGTCTGATTTTTCCTTAATGCTGCACATTCCACATTAACTTTATCATTTGCAGGATTTGGATAAATCTTAATGCCATCACATGAGATATTATTATTTATTCCGGCAGTTAAATCATATGTTGTTAAGACTAAATCGTATGAGGGCGGAGGCAATTCTTTATGACCAACATTATCGGTTGCCACGCTATAAAAATAATAAGTAGAATCTTTCATACCGGTAAAAATTCCAGATGTATCTGTTGTGGTTTTCCATAAAATATAAGCACTATCCAAATCTTGTTTATAATAAATGGAATATTCCTTAATACCTGAACCTAAATAATCATCATGCCCCGACCAAAAGATACGATAAGATGTAGAATCCAAATACGCCGTTTGCAGCTTTACCGCACTGCTTGGAGCACTAGTATCAATGGTATTCAACCATTCATTTGTAATCATGGGTGGATTAAAATCGAATTTAATAGACGCCTTGTTTTTAATTTGCGTGCCTGTTGCCAATCCTTCTTTTTGTTTCACACTATACAACACCCATCCTTCACCTTCCGGTGGATTAACATTTGGGGGCAAATCAATATTATTAAATGTCCATCTTACAACGCCTGTTATTGTATCAAAAGTCTGAAAGGTTGGTATATGGCTTGAATTATTAAATGTAAAAGTTGACCAATCTAAATTTGCACTCAGGGTATCTGTTATTATTACTGTTTGAGCATTGGCTGTAGCGGAATCAAGATTTTCAAAATGTACAATATAGTATAGTGGTTCTTTTTCATTAATAAAATGGTCTTCTCCGTAACCAATGGGTCCAGATTTATCATTGGGGTCCCAAGATGTAATTACTTCAATATTTATTGTTTTGTCAACTTTTGCGCTTTTATATCCAAGAGCATACCCATCTATAAAAGCATTTCGGTGTTTCTCAAAAATTGGTTTCCCATAGAATTCGTCCCAGTGAAGTCCAAAAACATTTACCCAATTGCTAACAAAATCAAATTTTCCTTTTTCAACATTAGTAGGAAAAACGCCTTCATTATTATTAATCCCTGCAAGTTCAAAAACTTTCTCATGCACCCCAAAGCAATTATACTGATTTTTTGATTCAATACGAAAAGGTTGATCGATATGTTCTGTAGGGTTAGTAATATCGTATGAATTATAAATGTTTGCCAGGTTAGTTGGGTCGTTCAATGAGATACATTGTTTATCTGTTTCCGCATAATAATGACTGTTTTGTATAAGTCCTTCAACAGTTGACTTTGATCCCTGATAAATATATTGAGGTTTATTTAAATTTATAAGCCAAGGTGAATTTGCTTGATACTGCGTATATGCCTTATCATAGACCTGAGTATTATTATCCCATCCTTCAACATAAACGATAGGGTGGATAAAATATTTTCCATCAAAATTTACCTTACCCCATAATTGACTACAAAGGCGATATACAACCTGTTTAGTGTCGGATTTTATATGGTTATTTTCTTTATTCTCATGTTTAGAAACTGAAATTGAATCAGAATAAAAATACAAATCATTTGCAATTCTTAAGTTAACAGGATAAAATACATGTGGGGCACCGAAAATAGAAAGATTCAAGTTTAAGGATGCAACAGCTCCAGGATTTAGCTTCGGACAAATAGATGTAAACCCTACATTGTCATAAATATAATTTGGATCTATTTGAGATGGACTTATTGTTAAAGCGCTATCTATATTTTGTTCATAGAGTTTGGCTGTATAATTTTTATTAAACCATATTATTATTTCAGCGTTTGATTCATCAATATTTCCGTTATTCCCATATGAAATCACATATAATCTTTCCGAACCTGATAAAATTTGAGGTGCCCCAGAGATATTCACCCACAAGTCTTGTACCACCTCTTCAACAGTAAAACCGCCATAAAAAGTCGTAGCATTGATTCCAGGATTACTTACAACTATGTTCCATTGTCCCAAACTTGTATTATTAAAAGTAAATATACATCTAATTTTAGTCAAGCTCTCAACCTCTATTGTAGAAGTATCTATAACAATATCTGCCTGTCCGGCTTTAGTTAACTTTACAGTTGCTCCGGGAAGAAAACCCCCACCATCAATCTCAACAGTAATAGATCCTGAATTTCCTCCATGATTAGGAGATATACTATGGATTTCCAAACTTCCTGCACTAACAAGTACTGTTTTTGTTAATGAGTCATTTGGATGGTATTCGTCACTTACAAGTTGTGTTTTACACATGGCAGTATAAGTGCTTTGAACTAATGGAGTCCATGGTGCAAACCTTACAGTGTCTGTATGATTTGGTAATAAAAAAATACTTGTATCAGAAGAATATACTGGATATATCGAAAAATTTACTGGAATAGTATCAGCCAAAAGCCCAAAGTTTTTCACAATAGCCTTAGGAAGATTGCTACTATAAAGTGAAATTACGCTATCAGGTTTTATAATTTCTGTTACTCCAGCATTGTGGTGACGAATATATTCAATTTCCAAATCATCAAAATACCACCCAGGTCCCACATCACTACCCGACCAACCATCATCTGCTGCATGAAAATAAAATGCTAACTGCACTGCTGAATCTGCATAAGCAGATAAATCCAAGTAAGGTCGTGACCAGATTCCATTACAATAACCTCCATATTGAGGTGATAAAGTAACCCATGTATTGCTATGAG
>CAIOYH010000023.1 GCA_903862465.1 uncultured bacterium
TACTAGTATAGTTTGACACATAAGTTCCTGCACTTGTATGGGTATTTCCGTGCCAAGAATAACTCTGTCCCTGACAAATGCTATGGTTTTCGTAGAATGCATATGTAGGATTTACGACAAGATGCAGTGTATAAGTGCTGTCGCAACCTTTACTACTAGTATAGTTTGACACATAAGTTCCTGCACTTGTATAGGTATTTCCGTGCCAAGAATAACTCTGTCCTAGACAAATGCTATGGTTTTCAGAGAGTGCATATGTAGGATTTACGACAAGATGCAAGATATAAATGCTATCGCACCCGTTACTGCTGTTATAGTTTGCCGAATATGTGCCTGCATTTGTATATGTATTTCCGTGCCAAGAATAACTCTGCCCTTCACAAATGCTATGGTTTTCTGAGAAGGACTGCACAGGGTTTACGGATATGGCAATAGTTGAGGATAATCCATCCCCACATGAATTATGCCCTTTTACTGTAATATTTCCTAAAGAAGTTTCTGAAGTATAATTCACAACAATACTATTGGAAGCACTTGTTCCACTTCCAGTTGGTGGAATAGACCAAAGATAGGACGTGGCATTTGTAATATTGGGAACGGAATATGTTACTCCACTTGAAACATGACATAAAGTGGTCACACCAGTAATCGGTCCTGCATTGGAGGGAAGAGGGTTTACGCTTATTACGACACTATCAGTAGAACTACAACTATATGTATCTGTAACGGTAAGATGGTAAATTTTATTTTGAGTTGGATAAACAGTTTTGGTTATGCCGTTTCCTAATCCTTGATCCCAATGGTACAAAAGTGGCTCGGTGCCTGTAGTTCCTGCCCCATTTAAGACAATAGAATTTCCTGCACAAATGGAAGTATCATTATTTAAAACAATAGTAGGCTTAGAATCAACCGTAAGGATTACAGAGTTCGAAAATTGAGAGCAGGTTTTTGTTACTCTGCATTTATAAGCTTTATTGTTTAAAGAACTTAATGCTTGAAGGATATGAAGCGTATTTGTATTAGCACCTGAATATGAAGCGTTGTTAGGAACATTATCCCATAAAACTCCATTTTGAATCTGCCATTGAAATGTGCTTCCTATTGCGGCAGTCAAACTAAAACTTGCCTGACTGTTTTCACACACGAGTGTTGATAAGGGTTGTGTGATAATAGTGGGGTTGATGCTTCCGTTGATATAGTTTGGAAAAATCGGATCTAAATTAGATTTTACTAAGTCTGATGAAGCTAAAAAGTTCAGATTTGTAAAACCACCTTTATATTTGAATTTTAAATCACAAAGCTTGCCTGATACTAAGTTGACTCCATTATTGGTTCCATCAACCCATAAAACTACAACTTTCCATGCATCTGGCCCGCTAGTGGGAACACCACATAATAGTCCGGGAGTTAATGGACTTATATTGGCATTTCCAACATAGGTTAATACGGTCGTATCAAAACTAAGATTTAGTGTAAGTGCGCCTAACGAGATAATGTTGCTATAGTTAATAGGAACAATAATCGTGTCGTTTACACATGAGTATTGTTGTGGCAAAGTAAGTTGCTGGGCAAAAGATTTACTAGTATGTAGTGAACAAAAAACAAGAACGATTGTTATTATGGTAAATAACCTTTTCATGTGGATTTTATAACGTGCTTTTTGTTATCAACAGATACGTCGGAACTAGAGTTAATGAATGATTTGATATTTTTGGACTTCAAATGAATTTTATTTCTATACTGAAACAAAGCCTCTCGAAGCATAATAATATAATGGATAATTAGTTTTTTATCAATTTATAAATTGCATTTAATTTATTGTCATTTTTGGGTGCTGAAATAATTTCAAGAAAATAAGTGCCTTTTTGAAGTTCCTTTAAATTGGAAATATATAGATGCGAGATATAGTTATTTTTGATAATTGATTTTACATATTTACCATCAATTTGATATATATTTATCTTTTCTATAAATGAGGATTGGGAAAAATCTATTGAAATATGATTTGAAAAAGGGTTTGGATAAATATTTGCAAAAGACAATTCATTATTATTTCCGGATAAATCCGCTATAAGTAAAACAGCTGAGTCAGAGTTTGTGGTTGAACATATATTGCTAACAGTACATCTCAAATAAACGCCATCTAAATTAGTTGTTGGATGATTGACGAAAAGGGTATCGTTATTAAATCCTTGAAAAACGGAATTGTTTTGGACATCAAGCCATTCTCCACTTTGTTTTATTTGCCATCTGATGCTATCATAATTTGTAGCAGTTATTGTGTAGAATCCATTATCGGTAGTGTTTATAGACAAAGGCAGCGGTTGAAATGAAAAAATGGGGTTGTATGGAACCGATAAGTTTCCATTAATGTAGTTCACGTTGATAGTTTGTGCAGTATAATCCGCAATTTCACAACTAGTGGAAAAGCTCAAGGAACAACTTCCGCCTAATACTTTCATTTTAATATCTGCTAATACCGCCGTGGTAAAATTCACCCCCGGGGCACTCGCATACCATGATATCGCTAAGATTCCTAATCGAGGACCACCAACTCCGTTTGTCATATCGTTGAACATCGCACTTGAAATAAGAGGATTGATATTGGCTAAATAAATTGTGTCCACCATCGTTGTGTCATAATCGATATATAAAGTGATTGCGCCAACATTAGTGGTGTTAGAAATGTTTATCGAAACAGTAGCAATGCTGCCGGGACAGGACTGTGCGGTACCAATCTCTAGTGTTTGGCTATTTGCTTGAAAATATAGAAACAATGCGAAAAACAGCGCAAACAAAACTCTGCCGAGGCTATTTGTTTTTATTGAATGGGTGATTGCTTGAGTTCTCATAATATACATTTTTTAACATTCATACTTTTAAATAAAAACTTATAGTATGCCTTCTACTATAAAAAGTGCGCTAAGTTACGAATTAAATTTCAAAACAGTAAAAAAAACTTTTTTTTCGACACTGTTTTACGCTAGCAAAATGTGACCAAAACAATTTAATTTTTCTACCAATTACCTGTATTTTTTAAGGAATCTTTGTTTGATTTTGACAATGGCATCCTGAACCTTTGCGGAGGCATTGATCATTCTTGTCAATGGCATCCGAAACCTTTCGGAAGGGTTTGATTGTTTTTGTCAATGGCATCCCGAACCTTTCGGAAGGGTTTGATCATTCTTATCAATGGCATCCCGAACCTTTGCGGAGGCATTGATCGTTCTTGTCAATGGCATCCCGAACCTTTGCGGAGGTATTGATCGTTCTTGTCAATGGCATTCGAAACCTTTCGGAAGGGTTTGATTGTTTTTGTCAAAGGCATCCGAAACCTTTCGGAAGGGTTTGATTGTTTTTGACAAAGGCTTCCGAAACAATTTTGGCGGTGTTTTTAGGAAACACAGTCCTTTGGCAGACCGCTAGAAGCCTGAGACGGAGCGCAAGGGATTGGAACGAAAAGCCCACAGCGCCGCTTCTTCGCGGCGCGAGGACTTGGAGAGGAAAGCCCGACCCCCGTTTTTCACGGGGGATGCGCCCAAAGAATAATGCTACAAAGGTCGGGAATTACTAGCTAGAAGGGCCAAAAATCACTGTCTAACCAAATCTTTTCGCGCAATTCCTTATCCAACTCGTTTAAGATTTTTACATGACCTTTTTCCCAATTGGCAAGCCAAAGAAACATTTTTTTTACTTCGGGTTGGTTGGAACTATTGGCAAAATTGGTGTAGATTTCCACGGCTTTGTTTTCCATATCAATGGAGGCTGAGATGGCTGCGGCTTCAAATCCTGCACCTGAAATTTGATTTTTTATTTCAGGAGAAAGAATCAGATTAATCACATTTTCGGCAGATTCGTCAGGAAGGGCAAGCGCGTCGGAAGCGTTTCCCTGTTTTAAATTGGTGTATTGCCGCGTTAAAAATTCCGCATGAAGCTTTTCTTCATCTGCCATGATATTAAAGATGTTCTTTATGTCGTCGCTTTTGGTTTGTTCAACAACATTTTTGTAAAAAGCCTGACCTCTCATTTCCATAAGAATGGCGCTTTTTAAAATTTCGAGAGCTTGTTCGTTTTCCATTGTATAATGTTTTTTAAAATTAATAATTGGTTTTAGTATTATAGTTCATTAAATAAATTCGTGACTTGTTTGGATATAATTTCTCCACTTCACGAGGACTTGTTGCATATCGTTGGGAAGTTCGGAATCGAAGAATATTTTTTTATTGGTGGTGGGGTGAATAAATCCAAGCGATTTGGCATGTAAGGCTTGTCGGGGAATGATTTGAAAACAGTTGTTGACGAATTGTTTGTATTTGGTAAAAGTAGTGCCTTTCAACACAGCATCCCCACCATACAACGCATCGTTGAACAAATTGTGACCAATATGTTGCATGTGGGCGCGTATCTGATGCGTTCTGCCTGTTTCGAGTTGACATTCGATGAGGGTTACGTAGCGGAAACGTTCAATCACGCTGTAATGTGTTACCGCGTGTCTGCCTTGAGACTCGTCGGGGAACACATCCATCATGAGCCGATTGCGGAAGTTGCGCCCAATATTTCCCGTTATGGTTCCTTCATCTGTGTCGAAATCGCCCCAAACCAATGCCCAATATTTTCGTTCGATATCATGGTCAAAGAAGTATTTCGCTAATGCCGCCTGACTCACTTCCGTTTTTGCCACTACCAATATCCCCGAAGTGTCTTTGTCAATGCGATGCACCAAATAGGGATGGGCATTGGCATCATTGCGAAAATAATATAACAAGGCGTTGAGCATAGTGCCGGTGTAGTTTCCGTGTCCGGGATGAACCACCATGCCGGCTTCTTTGTTGATGATGATTAATGCCTCATCTTCATAAACAATGTTTAAAGGAATATCTTCTGCAATAAGTTCGAATTCGTGAGGTGGATGAGGCATCACTATAGAGATGACATCGCCGGGCTTCACTTTGTAGCTCGATTTCACGGGCTTGTTGTTCACCAAAATGGCATTAGCATCGGCAGCACTTTGTATTTTGCTGCGCGAAACATTCGTAATGCGATCGGTCACAAACTTATCAATACGCAGCATTGCCTGTCGCGGGTCGGCAACAAAGCGATGGTGTTCGAAAAATTCTTTTTCTTCTTCAGGAAGATCCGTTTCTTCAGCCATAATTGGTAAGTTTCAGCAGTAGTTTAGATTTATCAGAATGAAATTATTTGAATGAATTTGCTCAACTGATCCAAAGTTTCGGTAAATTTTGTATAGTTAACGGGTTTGGTGATATACATATTGCACCCATATTTATAACACGTTGCTACTTCCTGCGGATCATCGTTGGTGGAAAGCATCATCACGGGGATTACTTTTAACGCTTCATCTGATTTGATTTTTTTTAATGTTTCAATACCATCTAGAATGGGCATATTGAGATCGAGCAGGACGATATAGTTTTTGTTGATATTGCGCACTGCTCCGTCGCCTTGTCGCGAAACAAAATTCCATACGTCTAATCCGTTGGTGAAATGGATGATGTTTTTGCATCCTCCGGATGCTTGCAATCCTTCTCGGATAAGGTCTGCATGTCCTTCGTCGTCTTCAGCTAACAGAATGACTAATTCTTTTGTGTATTCCATGTTATAGTAAGTGTTTGTTGAAAAATTGATTTATATGAATTATTGCATGTATTAAAAGTTATCTATATAATTTTATTCAGAAAATTCCTCAAGGTTAAGTTCTACAAAAAAAGCACTTCCTTTTCCTTCCTCAGACTCCGCCCAGATTCTCCCATAGTGTTTATCAGTAATTCTTTTCACGAAGCTCAAACCAATACCTTCTCCGGCTTCGGGTGATTTGGGGTCAACACGGTAGAAGACATTCCATATTTTTTCTAAGTTTTGTGGAGTAATACCAATACCGGTGTCTTTGATTGAATAAATTACCTTGTTGTGAAGCGTTTGAGCTGAAATATCAATGATAAGTTGTCTTGATTTATCACGATATTTGATTGCGTTGAAAATGATATTTGAAAATAATTGGTTCAACTGATTTGCGTCGCCATAACAGTCAGGGATTTTGCTTACATTGACTTCGGCAGCAAATTCGCTTATTTGAAAAGAATGAGCAGCAATAATGGTTTCGAATAATTGCTGCATGTTGACTTTTGTGATAGAGAGAGTAATTCGTCCGGTTTTAGAAATTTGAGAAAGCCCCGACAAAAGAGTCCCCATTTTGAAAACAACTTCCGAAATAAATTTTAAGGTGTTTGGCACTATTTCTAAAGTAATTTTATCTATGCTTTGTTTTTTTTCGGGTTCAAATGTGCAATCTGCAAGTAGGATTTTAAGCGTAGCCGTATTTTTTTCTAAACGTTCCACAAAGCCTTGTAAGTTGACCACCGGAGAACGAAGATCGTGAGAAATTATGTTGAGATAGCTTTCGAGTTCTTTATTTTTGTTGGCTTTCAGTTCTTGTATTTGTAAGTTATCAGAGCGTTCTTTTTCTTTTATTTCTTTTTCGAGTTCCATGCGCATGAATTTCTCTTCGACAAGTTGTTTTTGTTGCGAAATTTGCTTTTGACGAATCACCAATAAGGTGATTACCACACTAAAAAATAACACCCCAAACACAATAACTATCCATAAAAAAAGTATTCGTCCATTTTGAGTCTCAAGGCTCTTTTTTAACAACGCATTTTCTTGCTCATTGTGTTCGGTTTCGTAACGGGTTTTAAGCAACTCGATTTCTTTTTGTTTATCAAGTGAAATCAAACTGTCGGAGAGATCATGGGTGGTTTGAAGTGTTTCATACGCCTCGCTATAACGATTTAGGTCAGCTAAAATCATGTGCCGCCGTTCGAGAAGTTTTGGCAAATTTGAAGTAAGTTTGTGACGTTTTGCTATCCTAATAGCCGAGTCAATAGCAGATAATCCTTGAGATGCTCTATTGGTTTGCTCATATACACCGGCAAGAGCAGAAAGCGCATACGCTTGGTCATCATAAATATATTTTTGGCGGCAAAATTGAAGTATGCTATTCATCTCTGCTTCTGCTTCAGCATATTTTTTTTGAGTTTTCAAAATAATTCCAATATTATATCTAACCATCATAATATTAAGGGAATCATTAAGAGAGATAAGAATATCGTATGACTTATGATAAACGGAAAGCGCAGAATCATTTTCGTCAAGATTGCGGTAAATGATACCCAAATTCTGCAGACCCGTGGCATATTCCCGTGTTTGATTGAGGGTCTTAATAATGTGCAGTGCTTGTTTCATATATTTCAAGGCATCATGAAATTCGCCGGTATGTTTAAATGCCATTGCTAAGTTTTGGAGCGTTTGGGCTTGGTTATCTTTATTTCCCATTTTTTCATCCACCTTGAGCCCTTCCATAAATGTTTTTATGGCGGCAGTATAATTACCACTCTCATCTTCCACGAGTCCTAAATTTAATAGAAAACGATGTTGATATTCTGAATTGTTATTTTTTTTGGCAAGTTCAAGACCTTTGTTAAAGATTAGTCTTGCATTTTCCATATCACCCAAATCGAGATTTAGATTTCCGAGGCTAATGAGGCAAGACAACATCTGTGTGGTGTCTTTGGCGATGGTTGCATGTTCAGAAGCTTTGTTAATGAGTGTTGATGCGGTATCAAAAACACCTCGATTGGAATACACGGATGCTAAACCTAGTAACGCCTTGATATAGTTTTTGCTATTTTCGGTACCGCTGTCGGCAAGCATGCTTCGGTAGATGACTTCGGCTGCCTTGGGATCGAAATGGTTGAATGAATCGGCAAGCGCAATTTGTTTCTCGTTGTTGTGGATAACGTCACCTGATGTTTTGGAATGGCATGACCATAAAAAACACATAGCGAATAATAGAAAAAACAAAAACAGATAATGTCTCATGGATGGTATTATTACTATTATTCTGAAAATTCGTTTTTATTTAGTTGCACATGAAAGATACTTCCTTTGCCTTCTATGGATTCTACCCATATTTTGCCTTTATGTTGGTTGGCGATGCGTTTCGCGAAACTTAATCCGATTCCTTCGCCTGCCTCGGGAGATGCGGCGTTTACACGGTAGAACACATTAAATATTTTTTCGAGACTACGAGGTGCGATACCAATGCCTGTGTCGGCGATAGAATAAATCACTTTGCTATGAAAAATTTGAGCTGTAATATCTATCACCAATTGTCGAGATGGGTCACGATATTTGATTGCATTGCCAAAAACATTAGAAAACAATTGATTTAGGAGGTTTTCGTCTCCATAGCAATCGGGCAGGTCGGCAATGTTCACTTTGGCGCCATATTCTGTTATTTGAAATTGTTGTGTATAAATTATGGTTTTGAACAGTTGATTTATATTAACTTTTTTGATATGAAGCGACACACGCCCCGTACGGGATATTTTCAAAAGCCCATTTAACAGGGTATCCATTTTGGTTACATTCGCCAAAATAAAGTTTAGTGCTTTTGTTATGTTTTCGGTAGTCATTGAGTCTATTTCCGACTTGGCAGTTGATTCACGTTGACATTCGGAGAGCGCCAATTTAATTGCGTTTGTTTGACGTTCTAATTTCTGACTAAATCCTTGTATGTTTACTAAAGGTGTTCTTAAATCATGAGTGGTTATGTAGAGGAAGTTTTCGAGTTCTTTGTTTTTATCGAAGATGATTTCTTGATTTTGTTTAATTTCAGTAATGTCGGTTGTAATGGTTGCGAAAGTGTTTTTGCGGGGGGAAACCACTGAGATCATCAAATATTTGTCTAAAGGTGCATAGAAAGTTGTGTATTCGTAGGGTTCGCCTGTTAGTGCTACTCGAGCGTATTCTTCCAAAAATAGAGGCGTTTTGTTAATGTCTAAATCCGTAGCCAATTTGCCGATTATATCTTCTTTATTGATGCCCGTAATTTCGGTAAATGCTTTGTTGCAATCTGTGATTCTATAATTAATCGGCTCGCAGTTTTCGTTGAACACCAATTCTTGAAGTGCCACCATTTCGGACATGGATTCGAACAGTGTACTGAGTTTTTGTTCGCTTTCGCGTAGTTCTTTCTCGGCTTTCTTTGCCTCAGTGATGTCGCGTGCCGAACCTACAACACCAATTAATTCGTTTTTATCATTATATAAAGGTGCCTTGTGAACATCAAGATACAGGAACTTGCCATTCACATTGCCGTATTCATCAAACTGTTTATGCGTCATTTCTTTCTTAGTGATTTCGTCCGAATTGACGCAAAGTTCGCCGAAAGTGAACCAATCAGGATTGTCCGGATGGGAATTGCGCGAGCGAAGGGCAAAAAACATATCATCTTTTCCAATGGGTTCGGAGGTGTCGAGGGCATTGAGCAGGTTCTCGCAAATGGCTTTGTTGGTAAAGATGAAACGATTGTCTAAATCTTTTGCCCACAACATATCGGGCATGGTGTCGCTCATCAAACGCATCAAGGTGTAGAGGTTGTAGTATTTGGTTTCAGTTTCATGTAGAGCTTTTTTAGCTTGTTTGCGTTCGGTCATATCGTGAACGACGGTGAAACGAAACTTTTTATTTTGCACTTGAATGATTTCTGCTAGTAATATTACATGTTTAATATCACCATTTTTTGCTGTTAAATCAACCTCAACGCTCGAAATGTTGCCATTTTTGTCAGCATTTTGTAATGCAACATCCATAGTTTCTTTTGTCAAAACGCCTAATTCTATTGCCGTTTTTCCTATCACTTCTTCATTTGTGAATCCAAACAATGAACAAAATGCCTCATTCACCTCTACGTATTTGTGGGTTTCCAAATCACTTAATCCACAAGCTGAGGGATTGAGATAAAAAACTTTCGAAAACTTTTCTTCTGACAAGCGTACTCTTGAAATATCCTTAGTAACTCCGAAAATCACCGGATTGCCATCCCAAAATCCATGTGAAACTCTTGTTTCAACCGGAATTTGGATGCCCGCTTTTGTAACAAGCGGAACAGGACAGTATTCAGTTTGTCCACTCAACATTTCGCCTACAATTCTGCCCGCCTCTTCCCGTCGTTCCTCAGGATGAACCCAAAGTACAGATTTTCCAAAAAGTTCTTTACGAGTATAACCCAAACGTTCGGTAACGGTAGAGTTTGTATGGAGTATATTTCCTTGTAAGTCTAACACAAAAAGAAATTCGTCAATGGTGTTAAAAAATGTTTCGTAGTTTTTGCGGGTTTGTTGGGTGGCGTCTTCTGCTTTTTTTGTTCACTGATGTCTCTCAAGGAGGTGACGCGCACATCTCTGCCTTTATAAAACATCATTTTGCCATGCAACATGCAGGGAAACGTACGGCCATCTTTTCGCAAAGCCTTCGCTTCATAAGGTTCTTGGGCATTTGAAAGCATCTTTTGCATCACTAGGTCTCTATCTTCGGGCACTATCCAATCGGTGCCATATCTGCCCAAAGCTTCGGCAGAGGTGTAGCCAAACATTTTTTCGGCGCTGAGGTTTTGTTCTATGCAAATGCCTTTTTCAGATAAAAATATGGCTTCGAATGTGGCTTCCGACAAGCCCCTATATTTTTCTTTGCTTTCTTCGAGTGCTTCGGCGGTGCGCAAACGCTCAATATAAAGTCCGATTTGATTGGCAAATAATGTCACCAAATCATTGTTGATTATGGTTTCTCCTCTTGAAAAAATTAAGGTGAAATCGCCAAGTGATTTATTGTTTTTGATGATTTGCACCACAAAAACCAAACCCAGATTAAAAGTTTTTTCAATTATGGACGAAATAGATTCGGAAATAACAGTGCCGGTCAATTCGTGTAAGGAATTGAACGGGGTGATAACATTGTCACCAATTTTTTTGGCACGAACAGGGTCGTGTTTCCATTTTTTGTTTACCACATCAAAGCCTAAATACATGGTGGCTTTTTTCAACTTGTCGGGCAGTCCTGCCAAAGCAACGGTGGTGAAATCGAGACTATCTTCATCAAAAATATTGAAGGCAACATAACGTGCACCGGATATTTCGATGATGATGTCGGCTATTTTTTCAAAATTGACGCCATCAATAGTCGCCTCAATCAATTCGGTGCTTTTCAACAGTACGCGTTTCAGCATGTCATTTTTTTCATCTAAAATGACATCTTCTGTGGGGAGCTTTTGTGCGTTTGGCATTGGTTTGTTTTTTTTCATAATGGCAAGTAAGGCTTAGGCATTAAGTGGCTAATCTTGGCGCAGAAGCAGAATGCGAATTGAATATATACCAATGTGGAAGCGAACATTTTGTTTAAGTTTTTTTAATTAAAAATGATACCGTAAAAAACGTTATGAATTTCAAGCGTCAAAAGTACAAAAAATTTAAAAACAAACAGTTTTTTTGTTTGGGATTTTTTTTAAAGTTTTGGGAGGACTTGGGCACACAAAAAAGGCTTCCCTTATTCAGCGAAGCCCTTTTTTTTATTTCTCGGTAGAAAAAGATTTCAATTATAATGAAATAGTAGCAATATCCGAATGGATACCAATTTCTTCGTCGTTTAAGACTAAGAAGACATAATATTGGCGTTGTTCGGATGCGGCTCCGCCAATATTTGGACGTGTGTCAATGGTATGAGGATGGGTAACATGTTTTAAATAAGTGAAAGTTGTTTCACTTCCGCGTTTGCAATAAATATTGCCACCTTCGGCATGTTCTAATGTAAATTTAATGTCCACACCGTTAGGTGCGACAGCCAATTTAACCGTAGTTTTTACGGTCATAGGGTCGAAACTGATTTCGCTGCCAATGATACCCAAAGCTGCACCAATACCTTCGTTATAAAGAGTACTCTTTTTGTGTGCTTGGATTTTTGGCGCAAACTCTTTCATAGTATCAGCAATTGCGTTGTCACGATCTTTGGTTTTTTGAACGGCTAAAGCGGCTGCTACGTCGGCAGCATCTATCGCGTCAATAATAACATCGCAAAGAGCTTTTTCGGCGGTAACTTCGGCTTGTGCCATTGCTAATGTGGCGCCGTTGTCGGGTATATTTGTTTTATACTTTACCGCCCAAGCCCGTTTGTCGGGCATAGCTTTCGGAAAATATTACTGTTTTGCCATAACTTTTTGTTTTGGTTTTTAAAATGGAGTTTCTGTTTTGTTTTGTTTTTTGTTTTTTAAATTTCTACCGATGAAATATTTTACAAAGGTATATAAAAATAGCAATACGAAAAACAAAAATTTTATTTTAAGAAAAAAATATTTTGTTGGCTGAATAAATCCCACACGTGGTTGATATTCTCAGACATGAGTCTGAACTATTCAGACATGAATCTGAGTTATCCGGGCATGAATCTGAGTTATCCGAACACGAATCTGAGTTATCCATCCATGAATCTGAGTTATTCAGCCATGAGTCTGAGTTATCCGGACATGAGTCTGAACCATCCAAACATGTGTCTGAACGATTCAGACACGTGTCGGAACCGTACAGACAACGAGAGTTTTGTTCTTTCTCTATACAAAACAATAGGATTTAAGAGGGGGATATTTTCCGTTACATGCTTTTTATATCTCTATATATAAGAGAGTTATGTAGAGAGTTGACGAAGGTTTTTCGCTGATAATCTTGATGAAGTCTATGCTTTCCTATAGCACCCAAAATTTCTGAAATATTACTAGGAGCGGTTTCTAGCCCGAACTGAACCCCAAACTAGGAACTATTAACTCTGAACTAGGAACTCTAAACTCTGAACAAGGAACTAGCCCAACTCACTCCTCCGTCACCACCCCCTCATCACTGATATGAATCTTCATCTCAGGAAAATCCGTTGCGGTGAGATTTTGGATCACTTTCAAAACGCGCTTATCAGTATCGAGCAAAGGCGGTTGATATTTCAATTGATACGTAGAATAAATTTGGGCTTTCAGAAAAGTGCCTTTGCGGTCGGTTTTCACCTGCATGATGGGTGCCAAACCACATACGCCCGCGATGCTGATGCGGCTGTAGGTGCAAAAATTGCCCATACTATATGCCACAAACCGATGTTTATACACCTCCACAGCACGTGTCACATGCGGACCGTGCCCAAAAATCACATCCGCACCCGCATCTATCATCAAATGGGCAAATTTATACACGTTGCCGCGATTGTAGCCCATAAACATTTCGTCTTGTCGCGTTACATGCTGATGGTCGGCACCCTCGGCACCGCTGTGGAAGGACACTATCACCACATCGCACACCGAATCCAAATGACGCACTATAGCTTCTGCGGCGGCATAATTTCGGATGTCGCAATTGCCCGATTCGGGCGAAAACGCGCAAAAACCAAAGCGGATGCTATCCTTTATATATATGGTATAGGGTTTGGTCAAAAAACCGGCATAATGAAGCCCGGCGGCGTCCAAAGTTTTGGCGGTATTTTGTTTGCCGGCTTCGCCAAAATCTTTGCAATGATTGTTGGCATTGCTAATCAGGTCGAAACCTGCCTCCACCAAACAGGCGGCAAACTTGGTGGGCATGCCGAATGTCCAACAATTGTCGTTGTTGCAGGGTTTGTGTCCGTTGGGCGTATCGGTAAACACACCCTCCAAATTACAAAAAGCCACGTCTGCCTGCTGAAAAATGTGTTTCACATTCTGAAACTCTTTCGAGCAATCCTCCCCCGAGGGCAAAAACTCCCGCGAAGGGATAATCGTGCCCATCATCACATCGCCCACACCCACAATGACCAAAGTGTCGTTCCGCGACTTTTTGATACTGTCATTTTGTGCCGAAAGTTGAAAAATACTTACAATAAACAATACGCTGCAAAGCGAAAAAAGGCTGAAAAATGATTTCATACAATAGTTTTTTGCAAAGATAAGGTTTTATAGCAAAACCCTATGATAAACGTCAGTGTATTTTTTCAAGAAAAATAATTTATTTTGTTCCATGGATTGATAAATTTTATTTACATTTGAATCGCGAAAAATGATGGGCATGTGGTGCAGAAACATTTTTGTTAGAAGTATTGAAATCAACAATATACTACCGAATAATGGAAAGCAACACGAACAAATTATTTCAAATATTTTGATGAAAAGTTATCTCGGAAAGTTCGCATTGAAAAATAAATGAAAAAAAAATATCGTTGTTTACAGAAATTCTGCTAATTTTGAACATTATTTCTAAAAACAGCAGGAAGAAAAGCATCGAAACACACAAAAATTAGTATTCATAAATTAAAAGGAGAAAATTATGTCAGAACACGAACAAACAACAAAAAGTTTACCCGAAAATGCGTATCGCGAACTAGCGCCCGGCGAAGAGTACATCCCGGTGATGCCGGCAAATAAAGTTTTTCCGGAAGTGACAACGTGGTCATTGGTAATGGGCTTGATAATGGCTTTTATATTTTCAGCGGCAGCAGCCTTTTCCGGTTTAAAAATCGGACAGGTATTCGAAGCTGCTATACCTATTTCTATTATTGCTGTTGGAGCATCAGCTGCCGCACGTAAAAAAAACGCTTTAGGTCAGAATGTAATTATTCAATCCATTGGAGCAAGCTCAGGAGTTATTGTGGCAGGAGCCGTATTCACCATTCCCGGATTGTATATTCTGCAAGCAAAATATCCTGACATTCAGGTGGACTTTTTTCAGATATTTTTCTCTTCCTTACTGGGAGGCTTTTTAGGCATCTTGTTCTTAATTCCTTTCCGCAAGTATTTTGTAAAAGATATGCATGGCAAACTTCCTTTCCCCGAAGCCACTGCCACCACCGAAATTCTAATGACAGGCGAAAAAGGCGGTTCGCAAGCTAAATTACTGCTGATAACAGGACTAATCGGTGGCTTGTTCGACTTCTGTTTTACTTCCATTAAATTATGGAGCGAAGTTATCACCACACGCGTGATTCCTGCAGGTGCTGTTTTAGCAGATAAAGTAAAAATGGTGTTCAAATTCAATGTTAGCGCCTTGATTTTTAGCTTTGGCTATCTTGTTGGATTACGATTTTCCTTAATTATTGCGGCAGGATCTTTACTCTCATGGTTTGTATTTATTCCTTTGGTGAATGAAATCGGCAATATTGTGGCAAGCTTAAATGGTGGTCCAAATCCTTTCGCAGCGATGACTGCCGAAGCTATTTTCCGTGCTTATGTACGTCCAATTGGTATAGGCGGTATCGCAATGGCAGGAATTATTGGTATTATTAAATCCTCAGGTGTTATAGTAAGCGCATTTAAACTTGCTGCCGGAATGGGCGGAAAAGCACATGCCGAAGCTAAAGTGGAACGTACGCAGAAAGACCTTAAGATGTCCTTCGTTATGTTGTTCCTTTTACTCACCGTTGTTGCTGTTTTTGTATTCCTTCTTTTAGGAGTTCATGTAACTTTAGTGCAAGCTCTTGTTGCTTTGGCAACCATCTTTGTTATTTCCTTTTTATTTACCACGGTCGCTGCCAATGCTATTGCAATAGTCGGCACGAATCCTGTTTCAGGAATGACATTAATGACGCTTATTTTATCTTCAGTAATTCTTGTTTCAGTTGGTTTGAGTGGATGGAAGGGTATGGTAAGTTCTCTGATAATTGGAGGTATCGTTTGTACTGCCTTATCCATGGCGGGTGGCTTTATCACCGATTTAAAAGTTGGTTATTGGCTAGGAACCACACCGGTAAAACAGCAGACGTTTAAGTTTTTGGGAACGCTAGTTTCTGCTGCTACCGTTGGAGCAGTAATATTTATTCTCAACAAAGCTTATGGTTTTGTACCGGATGCCCATCATAATGACCCTATGACTGCGCCACAAGCAAACGCAATGGCAGCTATTATTGAACCATTAATGAATAATGGTGGCGCTCCATGGATACTTTTGAGTATTGGCGCTGTAATATCAATTTTATTGAATTGGCTAAAAATTTCCCCACTAGCATTTGCATTAGGTATGTTTATTCCGTTGGATTTGAATACTCCTTTGGTTGTTGGCGGACTATTAAACAATTGGTTCTCGAAGAAAACCAAAAACGAAAAACTTAATACTGCACGTGTAAATCGTGGTATTTTGATATCATCTGGGTTCATTGCGGGAGCTGCTATCTTTGGTGTAATAGGCGCTTTGCTGCTTTTTGCAAAATCATTCCCAAGTATGTCTTGGATTAATCTGAATCCACATTTCTTCCAAGCAATGGATAAAGATGGCAATTGGGAATTCGTAGCAGGCAACGCTTGGCCACAAATTATAGGCATTGTAGCGTTCTGTGGATTGATAGGATATTTTATTTGGGAAACATTAAAAGCAAAAGAAAACGATTAATTTATAATTCAAGAAAGGGATAAAAGCCATTATTCCTTTCTTTTTATTTTTAAAAATATTACAATGAAAGAAAAAGTTTTAGAACGTTTTTTACGTTACATAAAAATTGACACACAATCGGACGAAAACTCCGAAACAACGCCAAGTACTCAAAAACAATTCAATTTGGCTAATGTGCTGAAGAAAGAGTTGGAAGATTTAGGCTTGTCAAACATTTCTTTGGATGAGAAATGTTATTTAATGGCAACCTTGCCGGCAAATACAGATAAGAAAATACCAACCATTGGCTTTATTGCGCACATGGACACGAGTCCCGACATGCCGGGTGCTGTTGAAAATCCACAATTTATTCACGATTATTATGGTGATGATATTGAAATCAACAAAGAAAAAAACCTAGTACTGACCACCACCGAGTTTCCCGAACTGAAAGAATATATCGGCAATACGCTGATAACAACGGATGGAAACACCCTTTTGGGCGCCGATGACAAAGCGGGTGTTGCCGAGATAATGACTGCCATCGAATTTTTGGTTCAGCATCCCGAAATCAAACATGGAACCATCAAAGTTGGCTTCACACCTGACGAAGAAATCGGACGTGGTGTAGATCATTTTGATGTGAAAAAGTTTGATGCCGAATTTGCTTATACCATGGATGGTGGCGGGCTTGGCGAATTGGAATACGAGAACTTTAATGCGGCAGGAGCAAAAATCCTCATCCAAGGGCGCAACATACATCCGGGTTATGCCAAAGACAAAATGGTGAACGCTATGTTGGTTGCTATGGAGTTAAATGCACTGCTACCCGTGCATCAACGTCCCGAACATACCGTCAGTTATGAGGGCTTCTATCATCTAGTGAAAATGGAAGGCACCGTAGAAAATGCTATGTTGCAATACATCATCCGCGACCACGATAAAGAAAAATTCGAGCATAAAAAAGCATTCATCACCCATGCCGTTGACTATATGAACAAACGCTATGGCAGCGATGTGTTGAAACTCGAAATGAAAGATCAATATTATAATATGAAAGAAATGGTGCTTCCGGTTTATCATGTGGTGGAAACCGCGAAACTCGCCATGGAAGAATTGGGTATTGCCCCTGTGATTGTCCCTATTCGTGGCGGCACGGATGGCGCTCGCCTTTCCTATATGGGCTTACCTTGTCCGAATATATTTGCCGGTGGACATAATTTTCACGGGAAGTTTGAGTATGTTGCGCTCGAGTCTATGGAAAAAGCAGTTGCTGTTATTCTAAAAATTATCGAACTGTATTCAAACAAATAAAACTGAGGAGTTTTCTTAGAAAAAATATTTTTACTTGCTTTGTAAAACTTTAATTATTCTTATTATTTTTGCCAAAAATAAAAAACAACATTTATGTCAACAAAAAAAATTCTTCTCGTTGATGATGACGAAGATTTCATCTCAGCAATTGCGGCAATTTTGACCGCTAACGGATATAAAACAAAAATAGCTTATAGCGGTGTCGAAGGGTATATCGTTGGGCAGGGTTTCTCTCCCGATTTGATTATTCTAGATGTAAACATGGAAACCGCCAATGCCGGTTTTGATCTAAACAAAAAATTTAGAACAAACGATCTGTTCAAAAAAATACCCATCATTATGCTTACGGGAATAGAAACCTTGGCTGCAAGCAATCAGATGATTGAAATGTATAGCCAAATGGCTAATATTCAGGGGTTTGAAAATGATATTGTCATGAAGGTGGTGAATGCCGATGGAACAGTGTCCGTGGATTACAAGACTGACGCAGGTCAGAAATATTATCTTTTGTTGGATAGTTTCTTGAGCAAACCTGTGGAAACAGAAGAGTTGCTTGCTGAAATTAAAAAGTTTTTGAAAGAATAAACTACATGATATATCATTTAGATTCTGAAAATTTATCAAAAAAAGTTTTCTGGTTATGCATACTTCGTTGGTTTGCGGTTGTAGGAATTGTTATAGCAACACTTATTACGAAGTTTTTCTTAGATCTGAATATAAACTTTTTTGTTTTGTTTCTGATAGCGGGGCTTTTGTTTTTAAGCAATATCATTTACATTCTTTTTCTGCGCCCCTTTCTGTCGGAAGGGGATCAAAAGAGCATCCTGACTGTCCAAAAAAACATTAATTTTCAAATCTTTTTTGATTTCATCTTTCTGACCTTGCTCCTTCATTTTTCTGGAGGTATAGAAAATCCTTTCATCATCTTTTATATATTTCACATGATTATCAGCAGTATTTTGCTGTCGAGAAAGTGGACATATATTCATTCAACAATCGGGATTTTTTTATTTGCATCGCTTGCTGTTTCTGAATATTTAGGCATTATGCCTCATTATTCTATTAATAAATATTTATCCTCATTAATTGAGAACGATCCCTATTATTTATTTTCTGCCTTAGTAATTTTTATTATTACAGCTTATTTGGTGGTTTACATTACTACGTTTTTAGCCGGAAGGCTTCGAATTGTTGAGCAAAAACTCAAAGCAGCCAATAGCGATTTGACTGAAAAAGATAAGATAAAAAACGAATACGTAATTCGTGTAACTCACGACATCAAAGGACACATTGCTGCCATAAAAAGTAATTTGGAAGTGGTCAACAAGCAGCTTATTGCTCCTGTGGATATTCAGAATTTAAAATTTATAGATAAAGCCTACAACCGAACTCAAAAGTTGAACGAATTTATTTATGATTTGCTCACCCTCACCAACATGAGACTCAATAATAAATTCGATAAAGAGCCTATTGATATACTTAAGGTACTTACTAGTGTGGCGAAGTCAAACAAACCATTCGCCGTTGCGAAACATATCACGTTTACAAAGGAATTTGACATAACAACACCCTTTTTCTCCGGCATAGAATCTTCTATCGAAGAAGTGATAAGCAATTTGGTGCAAAATGCCATTAAATATACACCTGAGAATGGTAGCGTTATGTTGAAAGCTTCTTCGGATATACATGAATTTATTGTAACAGTGAGCGACACGGGCTATGGTATACCCGAAGCAGATATACCTTTTATATTTGATGAGTTTTTCCGAGCTTCAAATATAAAAAGCGCCATTAAGGATGGCACCGGCTTGGGATTGTCGTTGGTGAAAGCTATTGTGGATCGACACAAAGGAACCATACATGCCGAAAGTGAAGTGGGTGTTGGTTCGAAGTTTGTTGTGCGTTTCCCTCACGGAATTGATTAAGAAATTAAAAACCAAAAAACCTTTGATATGAAAACCTTAACCAACCAAATTCTTATCACAACACTCATTAGTGTTATATGTTTCTGTGTAG
Source organism: uncultured bacterium (assembly GCA_903862465.1). Taxonomy (GTDB): domain Bacteria; phylum Bacteroidota; class Bacteroidia; order Bacteroidales; family CAIWKO01; genus CAIWKO01. Next base: position 19,548 of record CAIOYH010000023.1, read on the forward strand.
CTTGCACTTCCACCAAACAAGAAGACGCGAAAGTATCCGTTATTTCTGCTAAAGCCAAATCAGGGACATCGCATTTCACCGTGACACCCTCAACCTATTATTCTAAGTTCAATTTCTTAGTGGACTCTAGTGGTGCTGTTTATTACTATTGCTTGCGCAATACAGGTTTCATTAGCAATGGCGACAACGGGCAGTTCCCAAGTTTTGTTGATTTGACACCCGAACAAATGGTAGAGTTGACTTCCAAAAATGTAATCGATTTTCTGAAAAGCAATGTGCTCAATGATGCTAAAGATGAAATCAATATTTCGATTTCCTCCCAAAAAGACAGCATCGTATCTTTGACTTTTGACCATTTGATTAAATTTCTTTATGATAGCACCAAGAATGTGGATTTTCAAATTCGAACTACAACTATAGAGGAAAACACCGTGTTGAAATTCAAGCAGCGTAATACATTATACGACCCTAAAGCCATTGTCTGGGATTCAACCAAGGTGGCTTTTGTAGCTACCCCTAAGGCGTCTTCTAGAAAATAATTAACTCAAGTTAGCTTCAAGAAGTAGCAATATTTCAATGAATAATTATCGCTATCAAATCAAAATCGTATGAAAAAAATAATGATTATTTCCGTCACGATGATGTTCTGGGCTTTCCATGTCGTGGCACAAAAACAAGAAGACCTCCAAGGCTTGCGTCAAATTGCTGACAGATATTCCTACGTTTTGGAAAAAGATGATCTGATGAAACAGGTTCAAGAAATGGGTCCTTCTTCCAATATGATTATCGCTCTCAAGCAGAAATATGCCGATGTGATTGCTCAAAACCCCAATGATTCTATCACTTTAGAAATAAATCGTGCAGAACAAAAATTACAAGGTTTTTTGAGTTATATTGATTCTAGATTTCCTTTGAATCAAATTAAAGAACGCGTGATGGACTATTTGGGCGACGCGATGCGTGACGGGAGAAACGGAAAGATTATGAAAGAAGACCCTGATTACATTTGGTCGGGTACTTGGTCGGACACCAAAAATCACATTCGTGATGCCAACATCGCCATCGAAGTGCTGAAATTGAAAGTGGGACCCAACGACACAGGTGTGATAAATAACTATCAACTGGTGAAGAAATGCGAAGCCGATTTAGAGGTGCTAAAAGCAGAAACACGCCCTTTGTTGCCTCCTAAAAAACCCATTGCACCACTGCCCGATATTTATAAAGGCGCCGATAAAGAATCCCTTAAAGCCAAAATCAAAACCATGTTTGCTGAAGAATGTCAGAAATATAGCATCACCAAAGTGTATTTGGTCTCAGAAGGTTGGGAACGTGTCACGGGAGTTCGTTGGGACGATATGTCGAAATCATTCCGTAAGTACGACCGTTCGTCGCTTGAGGTGGATATTATTTGTGTGAAAAAAGGTGAAGCCAATCCCACCAAAGGCTTTTTGGTTTCCTATACTTTAGAAAAAGATAATATAAGCGGGAAGGTTTATGACACGGTTTTATGCGACTATTTGGAAGACCGAGTTCTCGACCTAGGTAAGACAAAATAGAAGGATGACATTAAAGTCATGCAGACCTAGAGCCTGCTTATCGAGAACCATCTGTGTTGCGGATGTGTTCGAAAGCTTGTAAATAGCAGCATGTCTGATTTATACAAGTATTTTATTATGCTAAATGAGCATAATAATGGCTCAAAACATACTCATTTAATGCCGCTATACATCGTTATTCTATAACAGAACATCGTTATTCTACATTAGAATAATCTTATTCTACTATAGAATAACTTCATTCTACCAATAAAATATTTGATGCTGACGCTTCAATATTTTTATTTGTACAATAATAATATGTAGAAAATAATTCCTAACTTTGTAAAAAAAATAAAAGGTGTGTTATGAAAGCAACAAGATTTTTAGTTCCTGTAATGATTATAATTATAATGGTGCTGACAAGCGCCACAATCAACAACAATGGTTTCGTGAAACCTCCGAAAGGATATGTTTTTATTCCGATGGGAACAGCAGAAATTGGCAACAAAATCAGAACATTTCAGGCATATTATATTTCGGAAACGGAAGTAACCAACGGGCAATATGGTGAATTTCTGACCGCCCTGAAAGCACAAGGGAAAATTCAAGATTATGAATTGGCGAAAATTGACAGTGCACGATGGGCACAATACGTTCCTTATGGCACTTCTTATTATGACAAAACCTATCATCAGAAAAATGACTATCCCGTGGTGAACATTTCAAAAGAAGGTGCTAAGCTATACTGCAAATGGCTTTCGGAAAAATATTCTGCAAACAAAGAAGGTGTGCAGTTTGAATTTCGATTGCCTACAAATGCGGAATGGGAATATGCTGCGCGTGGTGGCTTGAAAAAATGTCCTTATCCGTGGGGAGGTCCCTATCCATATAATTCATTGGGGAATTTTTTGGCACAATTCAAAGCGTTTGGATTGAACTATGGACCTGTGCCTGTGAAAACTTATCCTGCCAATGATTTTGGCGTGTATGAAATGTCAGGCAACGTAGCCGAAATGGTTGGCGACACCACTGTTGTTCGCGGCGGCAGTTGGGATAGCTCTAATTATGGCATACAAATTGCGACTTGTGGCGAATACATGGTGTCGCCCACAATAGGGTTTCGCCCTGTGATGACATTTCTGGAAAAGAAGAATTAAAAGGTGTTGATAGATATCTGACTCTAGAGTAAGAGTAAATTTTATAAGAGATTTCTTGCTAGAAAATCATCAAATCACATTCTCAAATTGTTTCAGAAAACGTATATCATTTTCCGAAAACAAACGGAGATCTTTCACAGCATATTTTAGGTTGGTGATGCGTTCGATGCCCATACCAAAGGCAAATCCCGAATATTCATTACTGTCAATGCCGCAATTTTCCAACACATTGGGGTCAACCATGCCACAGCCTAAAATCTCTACCCATCCTGTCTTCTTACACATATTACAGCCCTTGCCTCCGCATATCGAGCACGAAATATCCATCTCTGCAGAAGGTTCGGTGAAAGGGAAATAGGAAGGGCGCAGGCGAATACGTGTGTCAACGCTAAACATTTCTTTCGCAAAATAAAGCAGCGTTTGTTTCAAATCGGCAAAGGATACTTTTTTGTCAATATACAAACCTTCCACTTGATGAAAAAAACAATGCGCGCGAGCAGAAATGGCTTCGTTGCGATACACCCTTCCGGGCATAATGGCACGCAAAGGGGGCTTTTGATTTTGCATCAATCGCACTTGCACGGATGAAGTATGCGTGCGCAAAGCGATGTCGGGCTGTTGTTCAATAAAAAAAGTGTCCTGCATATCGCGGGCAGGATGATCAGCCTGAAAATTCAATGCGGAAAAAATATGCCAATCATCTTCTATTTCAGGTCCTTCTTCAACGGTGAAACCAATGCGTGAAAAGATTTGCAGAATTTCGTTTCTTACTAAGGACATCGGATGGCGCGCACCATAATTCGCGGAAGATACGTTTAATGACAAGTCCGAATCATCTGCTTTCGACGTTCCTTTTGCTTCAAGTTCCGATTTTATGGAAGTGTATTTCTCGTTCGCAGCAATTTTCAACTGATTCAACATCTGACCTGCAACGCGTTTTTGGTCGGAAGGCAAGGCTTTAAAGTCCTCGAACAATTGATTTAATAAGCCGTTTTTCCCAAGATATTTAATCCGAAATTGTTCTAAATCGTGTTCGTTGAGGGAAGTCGTTTTTTCAACTTCCGCGAGATGCTGCTTGATGATTGTTTCCATGATATTATTAAAAAAAATTGCCCAAAATCACTTAGGTTCGGGCAATTTTGGTATTCAAAAAGAGAATTATTTTGCGATTTCAATAGTCATTTTAATGTCTTCGACGGGTTTGTCGGCAGCTCCTGTTTTTACGGCAGCAATTTTTTCAATCACATCCAAGCCTTCTGTCACTTCGCCAAAAACAGTGTAATCTCCATCCAATTGCGGTGTTCCGCCAATGGTTTTATAGGCTTTGCGTTGTTCTGCAGAAAATGTTTTGCCCATACGTTGTTCGATGGCAGTAAGGTCAGCGTCCGAATAAACTCTTCCCTGAACAATATAAAACTGCGAACCCGAAGATTCCTTTTTCGGATTAATTTGGTCGGGCATACGTGCTGCGGCTAAAGCCTCCTTTTTGTGATAGTATTTAGCAAGAATTTCGGCAGGAATGGTGTAACCAACATCTTTTGTTCCGTTTTGGGCACCGCCTCCTTGTATCATAAAGCTATTAATTACCCGATGAAAGATAGAACCGTTGTAAAAACCTTCCTTAACCAACTTCAAAAAATTGTCGCGATGTTGGGGTGTGTCGTTATAAAGCTTCACTTTGATGTTTCCATGCGAAGTTTTTATTAAAAAAATTAAATCAGTAGTAGCTTGATTTTGAGCATTTACGAATCCTGAAAACAAGATGGCGATAAAAAAAGAAATAATATTTTTTTTCATGATAAAATTTATTTGTAAATTTGCGTAAGTTTTTAAAGTAAAATGCTTTATTTTGCAGAAAAATTTTTAGAAAGCAAAATTATAAAAAAAAATTGGAACTATGAAAAAAATTTCTATTAAAAGTCTAATTACCCTTATTGTCGTTGTTAGTATTTCTGGCATGGTCTTTTTTGGATGTAAAAAAGCCAATACTGATTGCACTGCAATTATTACAGTAAAAAAATTGTTGGATACGATGCAAATATTGCCGTATGCCGAAGTGATTATTGCTCCTAATTATCCTGATGTCAGAGTAGAAGGCAAATCTGACGCAGCAGGTCAATATCAAAATGTGTTCAAATACGAAGGCATATTGGATATTCAGGTGTATAAAGTGATTATTGCCGGAGATACTTTAAGAGGTACAGGCGTAATACGTTTGAAACCGGGCGAGACTGTTTCCAAAACGGTTTTTGTTCAATAATTTTATTCTTTTAGTGCTTTATTGAAACAACTTCTGCAAAGAGGTTCGTAATTGTCGGTTTCGCCTAGCAAAATTAATTTATCGTTTTTCACGATTCGGTGAGAGACATACGCTAAATTGCCGCATTTCATACAAATTGCATGAACCTTGGTGACGTATTCGGCTGTTGCTATAAGCGCGGGCATGGGACCAAAAGGCACGCCTAAATAGTCCATATCCAAACCGGCAACTATAACGCGTATGCCTCTTTCAGCAAGTGTATTGCAGACGGTTACGATTTCAGAATCGAAAAACTGAGCTTCGTCCAATGCAACAATATCCACATCGCCTGCAAGCAATAAAATTTGAGATGAAGACTGAACGGGAGTGGACTGTATGGAATTTTCATCATGAGAAGTCACCTTTTCTAAATCGTAGCGGATGTCAATTTCAGGTTTAAATATCTCGAAACGCTGATTTGCATACTTGGCACGCTTAATTCTTCGCAGTAGTTCCTCAGTTTTACCTGAAAACATAGAGCCGCAAATCACTTCAATCCATCCTTTTTTGTGTATTTCTGTATTTTTTTCTAAAAACATAGTCATTGATTGTAATTCTTTTTATAATTTTATACCCAATTTCACTGCAAATATATCACTAACATTTTTATTTTTACGTTTATGGAAACAAAAAATATCAAAGAAGAAATAAAAAACATTTTAGAGGTTCTAAATGAACAGTTTGCTATCATTGATGAACATCAAAAAAGAATTCCTCAAATTGAATTGGATATCGTTATGGCAAATATCCGACACTTTTACGAACTCTTTTATGAGTTAAACAAATTAAACAGCTATCATAAAAATAGTATTGATGCAAATATAGCAGTAAATTTTGAAATTGAGAAACAAGAAATTTTATCGCTACCCGAAAATAAGACGGTTAGTAGTGATGAGAAACCTGATAATACTACTATTTCCATAGCTTTAGAGCCTGAAGAAAAAAAATCTGAAATAATGAATGACACCGTTATTTTTAAGGAAGAAGAGGTGCAGGAGACCGTTGGTCATGAATCTTTACCTATGGAAGAAATTGCGGAGCCAATTATTGAGGAGTCGCAAGTTCAAGAAGAAATTTCGGCGTCCATTGTCGCGGAAACCCAAGTTCAAGAAGAAATTGCCGAGCCCATTGTTGCGGAAACGATAGTTCATGAGCAAATGAAGGAACCTATTATAGCGGAAACACAAGTTCAAGAGGAAATTGCAGAACCAATTGTAGAGGAGATTGTGCTTCCTATTGTAGAAGAACAGACGATTCCTGAGGAAATAATTATTGCAGAAACGACTCCACCTGTGAATGAGCTTATCATCACCAAAGTGGATGTGCCTGAACAGCAAGTAGAGATTGAACTACCTAAAGAGGTTCCTGTTCCCATGAAAACGGGAAAACAACAAGCGATTGATTTGTTTTCATTAACTGAAAAAGAAATTGTTGCGGATAAGTTTAAAGAAAGCCCTAAGTTGATGCACGAAAAAATGGTGTTTGACAAACCTGATAACACTTTGGCGAGTAGGGTGGGGAAAGCAACAATTACCAATCTAAAAAATGCCATCGGTATTAACGATAAGTTTTTATTTATCAACGAACTTTTTAAAGGAGACCTGCAGGAATATAACAAAACCATTGATATGCTCAACAGCTTTTTAGGCATTGAAGAAGCCAATGTGTTTTTTGAGGATTTAAAAGAAAAATATAATTGGAACGAAAAACCCGATGCGCTGCATAAGTTGGAAGAATTGATTATCAGAAAATTCTTATAGATGAAAAGAACTATCATTGCTTTTTGCCTTGTTTGGCTCTGTTCGTCGCTTCTCTATTCTCAAAATCTTCCATATGTCAAAAGCATGATAGACACGTTGGCATCGCCTGAATTTTATGGTCGCGGCTATGTGAACAATGGGGATAAGATTGCTGCCGCTTTTATCGCGAAGCAACTCAAAAAAGATAAGGTCAAATGTTTTGACACGAGTTATTTTCAAACATTTCATGTCAATGTGAATACCTTTCCCGATGATGTAACCATAAAAATAAACGGCGTTGATAAACAGCCCGGAGTAGATTTTATGGTGTCGCCCGATGCGCAAACAATGAAGGATAGCTATAAAGTTTTATTTGCTGATGGAAACACATTGAGTTCGGAAAAGCTTACTAAGAAGTTCAACAATCAAAATCTCTCGAAATTGGCTTTGGTGGTGGATACGGGGTTTAAAGATTTGAAAAACAAAAAACTTGAAGAAACACCTTTGTTGGTTTTTATTCGTGATAAAGGTATCTCATGGCATGTGGCTAAAGAACAAAATGAGAAGAAACATGCTGAGATTACCATCAATCGAAGTGCGTTGCCCGCTAAGATTTCGAATATCGCTGTGAATATTCATGCGAAACTGCTCAGCAATTATCCCTCACAAAACGTGGTGGGATATCTTCCCGGGAAGATATATCCCGATAGTTTTGTGGTGTTTGGGGCACATTACGATCATTTGGGGATGATGGGCAGCAAAGCTTATTTCCCCGGTGCCAACGATAATGCAAGCGGCACAGCCATGTTGCTCGATTTGGCTGCTTATTATGCTCAGCCTGAAAATCGCCCTGATTATTCCGTGTGTTTTATATTCTTCTCTTGCGAAGAAGCGGGTTTGGTGGGTTCGGAATATTATACAAAGTTTCCTTTGTTTCCTTTGCGGAAGATTAAATTTATGTTGAATTTAGATATGGTGGGCACGGGCAGCGATGGCATCAAAGTGGTGAACGGAAGTATATTTAAAAAGGATTTTGAAACTTTGAAGCAACTGAACGAAGCGGGGAAATATCTGAAAAGCGTGAACGAACGAGGAGAAGCTGCCAATAGCGACCATTATCACTTTTATAAAAAAGGGGTGAAAAGTTTTTTTATCTACACCCTCGGCAGCGAATATAAGGAGTATCATACTGTGACAGACAAAGCTGCAGGGCTTCCATTGACAAAATACCCTGAACTTTTCAATTTAGTTTTACGCTTTGTAGGCTCCTTATAAAAATAATTTCATAACAACCAAGTTATTTTCTGTTTTGGGCGTTTATATATGTAAGCCTTATATAGGTTTGAGGTATTTGTTTCTAACCCTTCCATTGCCTCAAAATTTTTCCCATAATAATGAAGCAAGCTCGCCTGAGCTTGCTTTTTTTTATACCTTTGTCTTTTTTATGTAGAAATGACAGAACCAACTTCAAAACAACAAATATTAATTCCCTACGATTTTTCGAAAGCTGCCGAAAATGCTTTGCTCTACGGTATTGAATTGGCGCGACTGTTTAAGTGCGAAATAAGTATTTTTTATATTGTTACTAAAATAATCGCAAAACTTGAAGTCAAAGATATTGAAGTAACAGAAGCCAGGAAAAAAGCATTAGGCGAAATAGCCAATAGAATCATTTCCCAAGAGGGAATCATGGCGAATGTGTATGTTTTTAAAGGCGAAGTGCAGCAAGTTATTCATGATTTTTATGAGAAATTGAATGCCATTGCGGTGATGGCAGGCATGAATAGCTTTAAATCGAAAGTACATTGTTTTTCGTCAAGCTCCCTAGTGACGGATTATAGAGATTTGCGCATACCTATTATTATAGTGCACGACGAATTGCCCCGCAAAAGAATGTATGAAAATATTATTTTGCCCTTGGATTTCAATCGCGAATCGAAAGAGAAATCGGCTTGGTCGGGCTATATCAGCACCTTGAACCAATCGAGGGTTACGGTGTTGACACGCAAATACAAGGATGCGTATTTTGCTGCTTCTTTGCGTACAAACATAGTGTTGGTCGAAAAGTTGTTTAATAATCTTGGTGTGGCGTATGAGTTGATTAAGGAACCCGATATCACCTGCGACATTGATAAATATGCTGTGGATTATGCGTGGATCAACCAAGGCGATATGATAGTGATTATGGCTACCAAAGAAGTGGCGGTTGACGATTTGTTGTTTGGTTTGAAAGAAAAGAAAATCATTGAAAACAAATACAAACTGCCCATCATGCTCATCAATCCAAGAGATGATTTGTATTTGCCTTGTGGATGTTGAGAGGGGGAGAGAAGTACTTAAAGTGTCTAAAGTGCTTCAAGTGCCTAAAGTACTTCAAGTATTTAAAGTGCTAAAAGTATTTGGATTATTTCAAGTGTCTAAAGTACTTCAAGTGCCTTGAGACAACTCAACCAAACCTCCTATGATAGATTTCAAGAAAGGTTTCACTTACATGATTTAAGCTGTAGGCTAAAAGATAGTAGCGACGGAAGCAGAGGGTAGTAAGATTTTTTATTTCAAACCTCTTATATGATGTGCTGAAACATGGTTGTTTGTAATATATCGAATAATGTATTTATTGTCGTTTTTTATAAAAAACACATACCATGTTGTTCTCTTGGTTGTTTTTATATTGATATAATGAGTTCCGAATTTTTTAAATCGTGGCGGTGCAAGTTTATGTTGCTTAATAGAAATGGTTCTTTCAATTTCAAAAGTCAAATTATCAACATAATCTTTTGCCGTTTTTAAAAAGCCAAAATATTCTTTATGAAATAATTTATACGCCAATGCATCAAGATAATTTTCAACATTTGCGTTATAGATTATCTTTGCTCCGGTTTCCACTCCCATTTGTCAATTCGTTTGTGTAATCTGATCCTTAATTCATCTCCGGTAATGCCATCTTTCCATTCCTTTTCAAAATCATCCTCATCAATAGCCCCTTTTTGTTCCAAGTAAGGTAATAAATCTTTGTGTTTTTTTAAATTGATACGGGCATACGTCATGTGACCTTTGCTGTCTTTTTCGATTTGAATACCTGCTATACGTGCCATGTTGAATAAATTTGATGCAAAATTACAAAAAAAAAGAATTCAAATTACAAAAAAAAATGATTTGTATGAACCTATGTTGAACTGAATAACAGAACCTGTTTAGGCAGAAGCCTAAAAGGATAGACAAGACGTAGGTAGAACCTTCGCCTAATGGGGACTCATGAAATAATAAATTTAATGAGCAAAATAGTGATTAATATTAAAACTACTACAATCGCTAGATTACGATCCTGTTTTAAATCAGAAAGAACTTTTGTTTGCAGAATTTTATCGAAATCAAACATTGATAGTGTATCTTCTTTATTGTTATTTTGGTTTTGTTGGCTTATCAGAGACCGTATCTCTTTTTCAATTTTTTCAAGTCGGATGAATTTTTTCTTTCTGATATAGTTTGTTATCAGAGAATCAATAAGAAAACCTAATGACGCAAATCCTGAAATCAGGATTGGAAAGATTATTGGGATATCATAATATTGGGAAAAAAGAATAAATAGGAATAGTAAAATCAACATGGTGATAAGTCCTGATTTCAATGAAACGTGCGGTCTTTTCTGAAGGAATAAATTAATTCGTGAAGCTTCCTCTGCTAAGGCTTCAACTTTTAGTTCCATAATCATGTTTTTTGTATCCTTAAAATCAAAATTCCGATTCTCCAACTCTTTTTTTGCAAATTCAAGAACAGAGATAGGCAGAAAGGAATTTCCGCAATATATATCATAGAGCTCCTTATTAGACTTTTCTTTAAAGATTTCTTGCCAATTATAGTCCATGTTTTAATTATTAGAAATTACATATAGCATTTATATTGAACCGTATAAATTATTTTTACATTATCAATTACTTTATTTCCGAGTTCAAAAATAAACAACATTTCCCATATAAAAGCAAGAAAAATCATTTCATCAAGAAAAATAAATTTTAATTAAAAATAATCAATTTCCAACTACCCTATAATTAAGTATATACATCGTATATAAAATCAAGACTTAAAATAAATTAAAAAAACCATTGCCAATAATGAAAATAAGTGTAAGTTTGCAACGTTTTTTTTTTCAAACCTTAAACTGTAGTTAAATTATTTAATAACCAAAAACAAAAAAAGTATGTCGTATATTTTAATTAAGCTGATAATAGCAGCTTTAAATGCACCCAAACCTATCCCTGAAAAGATAGAGTATTACAAGACACTGTATTCTATAATGCATGAAAATGCATTGTTTACCACCCTTTCAACAAAACTTGGAACGTTTTTATCAAAAACAACTGCCTTAGAGACTGTTCAAGTAGAATTTAAACAGAAGTTTCCTACTAAAAGCAAAGACGACCGTGACTTTGCTGACCGTGAAGCTGATGCGGCAGTCAAAGAAGTAGTAGCAGGTGTGCAAGGATTGGCAAATGCTGATCTTCCACATGCCGCAGATATTATTACCGCTGCGGGCTTAAAGGTTGTTTATAGAACTGTTCGCGTTCCTCAAGTGGCTGATGTGAAAGATGGTCCTACTTCTCCTTCTGTTCATATTATGGGCGATGGCAGCGGAAACCACAATTTTCGCAAAAGTTTGGATGGATTAACTTGGTTAAATATGTTAGGCAACGGTACTTCAAATTTAATAGATTATGAAGTGATAGTTGGCAGAACATATTACTATCAAACCCAAAAAGTTGGGACCAAAGGCAGATTGGGTCCTTGGAGCAGGGTTATGAGCATATTAGTTAGGTAATTTATATTTGTCTTTCAGCAAATTAAAGATTTTTATAAACTAAAATAAAAACGATAGTCGCAAGCTATCGTTTTTTTTTGTGCGTCAGATAGCGTAGGTTGCATGGATGAGTCCATTTATTTTCGATTTTGAATTCATGTTTTTTAAGATTATATCGATATCTTTTAAGATTATATCGATATCTTTTATGAAGACATCGACATCTTTTAAGAAGATATCGACATCCTTTAAGATTTCATCGTCATCCTTTAAGACGATATCGACATCTGTTAAGATTATATCGTCATCCTTTAAGAAGATATCGACATCTGTTATGATTACATCGATGTCTCTTAAGATTTTATCGACATCGTCTAAGAAGATATCGACATCTTTTAAGATTTCATCGACATCATCATAAATGATAAGGTCATCAGGGGTATTTTTGAGGATTTTAAATCAGTAATGATTAGTTATGCAGCGGTTTAAGAAGTCGTAATTTTTTTATAGTAAGCGAAGTTGTTTGTTTTTTTTAACAACAGAAAAGAGAAGCGAAAAGGCAGGAAAAGTGATGGGCGATGAGAAGATGATGAATGGCAGGCTGATAGCCCCCGCGTGAGGGATTGCAGAGGAAAGCCCACAGTGCCGCTTATTCGCGGCGCGAGGACTTGGAACGAAAAGCCCGACCCCGACATTTTCTGTCGGGGGCACGCCCAAATAAAAATGGAAGCTCTAAATTCCGAGCTCCAAATTACAAGTTTAAAGCTCGCAATTTTTAATCATAGGTTAATCTCACTTGATAGTGTCGCGTACCGCAGGGCGGAAGCCTCAGTGGTCCTCTCCAACCTAAAACTTCACCAACGAAAACACCTCTATCCCCTCACCGATTTGCGCGGCGCCGTTCAGGAAGCTGAGTTCGCAGATGAAATTCACATGGATGGATTTCACGGCGAAGTTGCGGATGAGTTCGATGGCTGCTTTGGCAGAGCCGCCTGTGGCAAGCAAGTCGTCGTGGAGCAACACCACGTCGTTGGTTTCTAAGGCGTCTTGATGGATGTGGAGAATGTTTTCGCCATATTCCAAGCTGTAGGATTTGGAAAAGGTGGGCGCGGGCAGTTTGCCGGGTTTGCGAATGGGCACGAAGCCTGCGTTGAGGCGAGCCGCCAAGGCGCCGCCCAAGATGAAGCCGCGCGATTCGATGCCAACCACTTTGGTGATGCCCATGTTTTGGTAATAGGCAGCGGTTTGGTCGAGCATATAGCGAAAAATCTCGGGACGTTTGATGGCGGTGGTGATATCTTTAAACTGTATGCCGGGGATGGGGAAATCGGGCACGTTGCGGATGGATTCTACCACGTCGAGCAGTGTGATGGCTGCATTGGAATTTGATGTCATAGTGCTTATTTATTTTAAGGTGTTATTTTTGGCTAATTGTCCGCAGGCGGCTTGTATGTCGCTGCCTTTGCTGTGGCGGAGATTGACGATGATGTTTTTTGATTCTAGAAAAGCGATAAACTTTTTGATGTTGGCGCTGCTGCTTGGTTTGAAAAGCTGCGAGGCGGTGGAGTTGTAGGGGATGATGTTAATTTTCACAGGAAAACTTCTGCAAAAAGAAGCCAATGCGGCGGCGTCTTCGTTGGCATCGTTGAGCCCGTCGAACAGGATATATTCGATGGTGATGCGGTTGCCCGTTTTTTGATGATAATATTTCAGCGCGTCGGTGAGCATGCTCAAAGAATATTTGTTCCCCACGGGCATAAACTGTTTGCGTTTGCTGTCGTTAGCCGAATGGAGGGAAATAGCCAAATGGTAGGGGATGTTTTTGTCTGCCATTTTCTTGATTTCGGAGGTGATGCCCGAGGTGGAGATGGTGATACGTTGAGGCGAAAAATTCAGGGTCGTCTTGTCGGAAATTTTATCCAAAGCGGCGAGGGTGTTGTTCAAATTCAGCAAGGGTTCGCCCATGCCCATCACGACGATATTGTCGAGAGAGGTGTAGAATTTCTCTACGGCGAGTTTCATCAGCAATATAATTTGGTCGTGAATTTCCAAAGCATCCATGTCGCGCACGAAGCCCATGCTGCCCGTGGCACAGAAACGACAGCCCAAGGCACAGCCCACCTGAGAAGAGATGCAAGCGGTGAGGCGGTCTTTGGAAGGAATCAACACACTCTCTATCTGATGCCCGTCGGCGAGCTGCAACACATATTTGCGGGTGCCGTCCGACGACACTTTTTCTTCGGCTATCTCTATGGAGTTGATGATAAAATCGGCGTTCATCTTCTGCCGAAACTCTGCGGAAATGTTGGTCATCTCGTCAAAACTGACGGCGGTTTTTTTCCATATCCATTCAAAGGTTTGCTTGGCGCGAAACGCCTGTTGACCGTGTTGAACGGCATAATCGGTCAGCTCTTGTAAAGAAAGATTTTTGATGTGTGTTTTCACGTTATTGTTTTAGGATGCATTAAAATCGCTTACGAAGGTGTCAATACGCTTGATATAGGTTTGCTTTTGCGCTGCATCAATAAAAGATGCCTCGAAAGAGTTTTTTGCGAGCGTAATGATGTCGTCGTGCCACAATTCCAAAGCTTGTTGTATGGCGATATAGTTTTCGTTCAGATAGCCGCCAAAATAGGCAGGGTCGTCGGAGTTTACGGTGGCTACCACCTTGTTGTCCAATAGGGTTTTCAGGGGATGATGGCGCAAATCTTTCACCACTTGGAGCTTCAAATTCGAGAGCGGACACATGGTGAGGGGGATTCTTTGCTGCGCGATTTTTTGTATCAGCAGTGCATCATCTTTGGAGTTGTTGCCATGGTCGATGCGCGAAATCTTCAACAAATCCAATGAATCGTGGATATAGTCCACAGGACCTTCTTCGCCTGCATGAGCCACCGCCACGAAACCCGCTTGGCGTGCCGCTTCAAACACCCGAACGAACTTATGGGGCGGATTGCCTCTTTCGGAAGAGTCCAAACCTACGCCGATGATTTTATCTTTAAAAGGAAGCGCCTGTTGCAAAGTGGCGAATGCCGATGCTTCATCCAAATGGCGCAAGAAACACATAATCAAATCTCCATGTATGCCCAAGTTTTTCTCTGCATCTTGCAAGGCATGATAGATACCATTGAAAACTACAGGGAAAGCAACGCCATTTTCGTGATGGGTTTGCGGGTCGAAAAATATTTCGGTGTGCAGGATGTTTTGCGAGGCGGCTTTGGTCAGATAGGATGTGGTGAGGTCATAAAAGTCGCGCTCGGTTTTCAATGCCTGCGACCCTATATAATATATGTCTAAGAATTCTTGCAGATTGCGAAATTGATATGCCTCGCGCAAAGCTTCCACGTCGCGATACTTTAGGGTGATATGGTTGCGCGCCGCAATTTCGAACATCAACTCAGGCTCAAAAGTGCCTTCAATATGCACATGAAGTTCCGCCTTCGGTATGTTACAAATAAACTCAAGTATGTTGTTCGTTTCCACGCAATTTTTTTTGCAAAGGTACATAAAAGCGGAACATGCCGCCTAAACATTTATGATTCAGGAAAGAGATTTGACGCGTGCCTACCAATTGTCGGGCTTAGCAACTTTCGGAACCATGCCTTTTTTCAGACTTACGATCCAATCGTTCACCCACGTATTCACCTGACCTAACCAAACATCCCATGCGGGGATATATTTTTGGTCTTTTTTGTCGAGCCAACGTTCGAGGGGGAATTTCGACACGGCTGCCAAACCAAAATCAGTGAAAACATAACGATATTTGTTGGGTTTGAACTCCAATTTTAAGGTGTAGTTGATCACACCGGCGTCGGTTTTCAGTCCGTCTTTATCGGTGTTATATATTTTGAAACTATGGCGAATGATGATTTTGCCATTTTCGGGGTCGCGTACGGTGGTGGCTTCGGCGGCGTTTTTGTAGTTGGCATTTATCCACGCGATGCAGGTGTTGTAGAGTTTGTTGACGTCACCTTCTTGCGTAACCACCTCTTTATAGGTGATTAATTTGGTGTCTTCATCCACAGGGACGATAGACGTTTGCGCTGAGGCGTTGATGGAAGCGCTTCCCAAAAGAAGCATCATACTTAGGATTCCAAGATTCTTTTTCATGAGATAATTATTTAAGTTAACAAAATTACGAAATTTCCTTCACCTAGAGCAAAAATTAATCCAAATAGTAAAAAATAGTGCTTAAAAATTTAGATTTGTTCTATACACACGCAAATTCTTCATCCGATCCGTCACTTTCAATTCGAGGCTATTGCTTCCGCGTTTGAAATGCGCCGCGTCTATTTTATAGATAAGCATATCGGATTTAGCGTCGTAACTTGCCAACACCCACGTGTCGTTAATCGTAAGTGCGTAGGTGCTTATGCCCGAAAAATCGTCTGTAATTTTAAATCGCAGTTGAGCTTCGGGCGTTACTTTTTTTCCGTTTGATATGCCGATAGGAATAATTTCCGGTGGGATGCTATCTGCCACGATGCAGTAGGTGCCGAAGCGTCTTATTTTAGCAGCAAGAACGCCATCTGTCCATTCACTTTTGATATAGGTATAAGGTTTTTCTGATACTTCGGCTATGGTCAACTTTGACTTGAGGTTGGGGTTGATAGCAGTGTCGGGCTTTATCTGTAAAGAAACAAAAGAATGGATAGGTGTGAAGCGATTGTGGATTTGGAATACTTTGGAGAAGCTTGCCTTGATGCGCGGCAGCGTTCGGAAATCAAAATAGATAGAATCGTAAAGCGCATTCGACGGAAAATCCACCTGAACATCCTCTGCTTCGAAATGATTTTTTAATCCATAACGAAAAAGAGGAGCAGCATTTTCAGCAAGGATAGAAGCGCTTGAGTTTTTCGGTTTCGATTTCACGATTTGTTCCGCCACGGCAACATTCCCTTGAAAGTCATATACAAAAAACTGAATGCGGTGCAGACAGCTATCCTCAAAATCCCACACGCCTTCATCCTCTGCATCTATATTGTTGTTGAACCTATTGCCGGGAGCCACGTAGGTGGTCACAATCCGCTTGTCGTGGGCAATATATTCGGGATAATCAATCAAAGCATTCACGTAGCGCCCATCATCAAAGCTCAAAGAATCGAAATGCAGGCGAAACATGAGCACAGAATCTATCATCACCTTCATAGCATAGATACCACAAGTGCCCCCTTGATTGATATTGTCGAAAGCCGTCACGCCGAAATACGTTTTCCCGCTGACCTCAAGCGTATCTTTCTTCTTCCCTAATTCCGTTCTATTGTTTTTAGATATATCATACAGATAAATCTTCTCGATAGTTGGATTCACTTTGTCAGCGGGATAGTTGTTGAAATAAAAGGGATTGATGGGCAATTCTGTCCGTTCATTTCTGATTTCAAAATGAAGATGTGGTCCCGAGGATGCTCCTGTATTGCCGGAGTAGCCTACGAGGTCGCCTTTCTTCAGATGAAACAAGGCAGCGTTTGGAAACAGTTCGATTTCGTAGGATTGTTGTTCGTATTGTTTGCGGCGTACATAGTCTTCCACCACTACATTAAACTCATTCAGATGCGCATACACCGAAACGAAACCATTGGCATGCGTCACATAAATCACTTTGCCATAGCCCGAAGTGGAGATTTTGATGCGCGACACATAGCCATCGGCAATGCACATCACGTTGAGGTTTTCTTTGTTTTGAGTAGCAAAATCCAAGCCTGTATGGAAATGGTCGTTGCGCAATTCGCCAAAAGTGCCGCTGATGATGGGGGATATATCTAAGGGAAACCGAAAATTTGTTTTGGAGAAATCACGCTGCGCCATGGCGATGCCGCCCACACTTAGTAAAAAAAGAAAAACGACAAATGATTTTTTAAGATTCACTATTCATGGGCTTTAAAAAGATAATCGAGCGCAACGCATCCCCCTAAATAAATAGAAATGCAAGCTTCAAACCAATGTGAAGCCGCTTAGATAACGCAAAAATAGTGAGGTTTAATATTCGAGAGGACAAAATTTCTCGATAAGTTTGAAGGCAGGGTCGTAGCCTTTTTCATAAGACAGCGTCCAATCTTCGCAGGCGCCCACTTTGTCGCCCAATTCGGCTTTACACACGCCGCGCATGTCATAAACTTCAGCAAATTCGGGCTGCAGCTCCAAGGCTTTGTTGAAATCTTCCAACGCCTCTTTGAAACGCAATTGCAGACACTTCGCCTGACCCCTGAACGCATAAGCATCGGCATCCGAAGGGTTAATGCGTATCACCATGCTGAATTTTTCGATGGCAGCAGAATATTCTTTATTGCTCAAGCGCAGAAAACCTTGTTCGCGAAACTCTTTCGAGGCTCTTGCTTTCTCTTCGTTCACTGCCGCTTGTTTGCTGATGAGGTCGAAAATAGACGTCAACGACTCCAATCCTTTCAATTCGCCACTATTTTTTATAAGATGAAGAATTTTTTCAGCGGGCGTTGCAAAAGTCATAGCAGATCCTTCAATGGGGGAACTTACGGTCATTCCCAACACATTGCCGACGGAATCCAAAATGGGAAAACCGGCAGTTTTCAAAGGCGCATTGGCTTTCACGGTAATCAGTTTTATGTTGCCCAAATCTTTAAATGCATTTAATTTGGCAGCAATCAGTTCGGGTTTCTCCTCGCCATTTCTTGTCAAAAGAAAAACGCTTTGATTGGGCATCGGCATATAGCTTGCGAGGGTCGCAGGCTCCGCGCTGTCGTTATCAATTTTCAACAACACCAAATCATTTTCCTCGTCGGTGGCAACAAATCCGATGAGGTTAGCCACCTTGCCGTTTGCCAACAGCACCGTGCCTTTTTGGTGTTTGCCAATCGTGCTGACGGTGGTCATAAGCGTGTTATTTCCAACGAAAAAACCATAGCCCATAACAACATCGCTTTTCACAATGGCTAATGAGGGTGTGATTTTCTGCAAAAGCTCACTTTTATCTTGAGAAAAACCCTTGGAGTAAAAGCTGACTACAATTAAAATAAGAATGACGAATCTTTTCATACCGAAATTTTTTTCAAAGTTATAAAAATTTTTTATTGTGATGCACAAATTTTTTAAGAAAAATATTTTCCTGATGTTTTCAGTAACGTAAATTGAATAAGATTAGGCACATATAGCCATGTATTTCTGTGTTTTCTTTTTGATGAAAGAAGAAGAATTAAGGAACAACAGCGAAAAGTAAGTGCGAAAACTGCAAATATGCTTCATGGGGCGCAAAGGAACGTTGCGGTGGTCAAAAGAGTTGTTGCGATACTTAAAAGGAAGACTGCGGTGGTCGAAAGAGTTGTTGCGGTACTCAAAAGGAATGATGCGATGGTCGAAAGGAATGATGCGGTGCTCGAAAGGAATGATGCGGTGGTCAAAAGGATCGTTGCGGTACAAAAAAGAGTCGTTGCGGTACAAAAAAGGAGCACTTTTGTCAGTCGCAAGCAAAAGGCTTGTTTTTCGCATGACATTTTGACATATTTCAACATCATTTTTTCTTATCTGAAGAAAGAAAAAACATTTTGCGAATTTCCGTCGAAGCTAATGCAATAATCATTAATTTTGTACCCACAAAAAAAAATTATGTCTCAAGCTTATCGAATACTATCTCAATTCAAGTTTAGGTGGAAGGCTCAATCGAAATACGCCGTTCATGCGCCTTTCGCTTTTGATTTTTACACCAAAGTGATATGCGCAAAGCAAAAGTTACCTTTAAAGCTTAACACGATTGAAAGCCTGCGTAAGACCACCCTGCGCGAACATGCGAAAGCTATCCGCAAGCAAATTCCGTCATGTCGCGATGCTTTTTTATTATATCGCATCGTGGAATATATCCAACCGACGCATATTTTAGAAATCGGCACATCTGAGGGAATTGCCCCCATGTTTATGATGTATGCCCAAAAGGAAGCTAGGCTAATCAACAGCGAAGAAAAATGGCAACTCGCTAAAATTGCTCATCAAAATCAAATGGCTTCTTTGTTCCTTGATTATTGTATTGCATGGAAAAACGAAATAATTACGCCCGAAGAGGCAAAACAAAACCTACCTTTGGGCGTTGTTTATTTCAGCAATATGTTTTTTGGGGAAGATTTGTCCCAACTTTTTGTTGATTGTTTACCTTTTGTTGATGAAAACAGTGTTTTTATTTTTTCGAGGATACATACTTCTAAACTGATGGAAAATACTTGGAATGAAATCATTCGGAACGAAAACATCAGCCTAAGTTTGGATATCTTTCACTTCGGAATTGTTTTCTTCAAAAAAAATATTGCCAAACAACATTTTAATTTAAAGTATTGAACTACCTTTGTTCAAAGATTAACGAACATGAAAAATGAAATTATCAGTCTGACCAACACCACCAAGCATTATAAAGTGGGCACTTATATCGTCAAAGCATTGCAAAGCATATCATTGAAGATATATAAAAACGAGTATGTTGCCCTGATGGGACCTTCAGGTTCGGGCAAATCCACCCTGATGAATATTATAGGATGTTTGGACACGCCCACCTCGGGCACCTATATCTTGAATCAACAAGATGTTAGCAAACTCAACGACAACCAACTCGCCGAAATTCGCAACAAAGAAATTGGTTTTGTTTTCCAAACCTTCAACCTCCTGCCGCGTTCCACGGCGCTCGACAATGTTGCCTTACCTTTGATTTATGCAGGATTCAACAGCAACAAACGCATCCTACGTGCCAAAGAAGTATTGGAACAGGTGCAACTCAGCGACCGTATCACCCACAAACCAAACGAACTTTCGGGTGGTCAACGCCAAAGGGTTGCTATTGCTCGCGCTTTGGTCAACAAGCCCTCTATCATTTTGGCGGATGAACCCACAGGAAACCTCGACTCGAAAACATCCATCGAAATTATGGGGCTATTCGAAGAAATCCACGAGCAAGGCAACACTATCATATTGGTGACTCACGAAGAAGACATCGCACGCCACGCCCATCGTATCATACGCCTCAAAGATGGCGTTGTGGACACCGACGAAATGAACGAAAACATCCGTAAGATGAAATTTTATGCGGAATAAGTATCCCGAACTCTGAAATTGGAACTCCGAACTAGAAACTCTGAACTCCCAACTAATTAAACTGAAGAATGAATTACGATAACCAAAAAATCTATACCAAAAAAGGCGACAGCGGCAACACTTCCCTCATTGGCGGCAGCCGTGTTGAAAAGTCCGATTTGCGCATCGAAGCCTACGGCACCCTCGACGAATTGAATTCTTTTATCGGACTTATCCGCGATTTTTCTGTGGAGATGGAACAAAAGCACACCCTGCTAGCCATTCAGTCGCATATTTTTATCGCAGAATCATTGTTGGCTGCCGATTCCGAAAAATCACTTATCAATTTGCCAATGCTAACGGAAGAAAACGTCCAACTATTAGAGACCGAAATAGACCGCATGAACGAACGCTTGCCCGAACTGAAACATTTCATATTGCCGGGCGGACATCCTGTGGTTTCTTATTGCCATATAGCGCGTACCGTGTGTCGGAGGGCAGAACGTGCTATGGTGAAGCTCGATTTGTTTAGCGAAAAACAAAAACTAGTATTAAAATATGTAAACCGCCTTTCCGATTACTTTTTTGTATTGGCTCGCTATGTTGCCAAAGATTTAGGCGTCGCGGAAACGCTTTGGAAAATTTAATTTGAAAAAAAACAATAATCACTCAATATATAATATAATATTTGCGTTATGCTATAAAAGGGGATTAAAACACATAAGTTGAGCACGAAAGAAAACTGGTTAACATTTTTTAACACTAGAATGAATCTTTATCTTGACTTTGTGTGTAAAATAGATATATTTTTGCAAAAAATTTAAAACCGAGAAGTATGTATTGGACTCTAGAATTGGCTTCAAAATTAGAAGATGCACCATGGCCTGCAACTAAAGATGAACTACTTGACTATGCTATGCGTTCAGCTTTGCCTGCCGAAGTATTAGAAAATCTAAGAGAAATAGAAGATGAAGGCGAAGTGTATGAAAGCATTGAAGATATTTGGCCCGACTATCCTACCAAGGAGGATTTCTTCTTTCACGAAGATGAGTATTAAGAAATTTGGTTACTAACAAATAATAAAGCTTCCGCGAGGAGGCTTTTATTTTTGTTGGAAGTCATGAATCACTAGCGCTTCCAATTGTTCTAAAGTAACAGCATCTGCTAGCGAAAACTCTCCGATAGACGTGCGACACAAAGAAGTTAAATGTGCACCGCTATCCAATGCCAAACCCAAATCTCTTGCCAAAGAGCGGATGTAAGTGCCTTTGGTACATTCCACCTCAAAATCAACGTAGGGCAGTTTGATATCTTTTATATCGAAACGTTTGATGTTAATAGGTCGGGCAACCAACTCCACTTCATGACCTTGACGCGCTATTTCATACGCACGTTTTCCATCCACTTTAACAGCAGAAAACATCGGCGGCACTTGTTCCTGCTCTCCGATGAACGTTTTTGATGCTTCGATAATAGCTTCAGGAGTCAGTTCCGAAATGTCGAATCGTTTATTGATTTTTGTTTCCAAATCAAAAGATGCGGTCGTGGCACCAATATGAAAAGTGCCTGTGTAAACTTTGTCTTGATTTTGAAACTCTTCAATCCGCTTGGTATATTTGCCGGTACACAGCACCAATAATCCCGTTGCCAACGGGTCGAGAGTTCCCGAATGACCAATCTTTACTTTTTTGATGCCGACACGATACTTCAGCATCGTTCGAATCTTCGCCACAACATCAAAAGATGTCCATTTGTAGGGTTTGTTGATTAAAATAATCTCGCCATCGAGGAAATGAAAAAACATATTATGTAATTTTTAAATCGTAACCTAGAATAATAAAAAGCAGAATGGCAGCACCCAAAATAATACGGTAATAACCAAACACTTTAAATCCATATTTTGTCAGGAAGCTGATAAAAGCCTTGATTGCAATGATAGCAATGATAAACGCCACAATATTTCCTACTGCCAAAAGTTGGATATTGTTTTTTGTCAACAATTCGGGTGTGTCTTTATAGGCATCCCACATACTTTTTGCAAATGCCCCTGCTAAGGTTGGTACGGCAAGAAAAAATGAAAACTCGGCTGCCACCTTGCGACTAAGTTTCTGTTGCATACCACCAATGATGGTTGCTGCACTCCGACTAAGTCCCGGAAAAACTATAGCTAACACTTGAAACACCCCTATAAAAAAAGACTTCTTCACAGTCACATTGTCCACATTTTCAATCTCAGGCTTTTTGAACCAATTGTCAACAAACAACAAAACGATACCGCCAAGAAGCGTCACGCTAGCTATGAAAATAGGAGTTTCGAGCATCGTATCTATATGCTTCTTCAGCATAACGCCGACCACAACAGCAGGAAAAAAAGCAACGACAAGTTTAAGATAAAACTGCCATTTTTTGAAGTCGAAAAACTTTCGCCAATAGAGTAAAACAACCGAAATGATAGCCCCAAACTGTATGGTTTCGATAAAAAGCTTGGTGAACGCATCTTTTTCTATGCCCATTGACGAGGCGGTGAAAACCATGTGCCCTGTGGATGAAACGGGCAAAAACTCTGTTAATCCTTCAACGATTGCAAGAATAACAGCTTGAAGTAAACTCATGCTTCTACAGTTTGTTTCGGCTTAAGCATGATAGCAACCACTTCTACGGCAAACCCCAATAAAACTAAAATAGGAGCAATAGTCAAACGCTGTGTGTCAAATATTGCTTCGTTGAACACTTTAGGATCTTTTGAACCTCCGCCCGCCATAACAATGAAGCCGATAATAATTAAAACAACGCCGATAACCATCAGCAAATAATTTCGTTTGTCAAATAAAAAGCCGATACCCTTTGGTTCTGCTTGACGCGAGCGAATGTTGCTTCTGCTTGGCGCTGCTTTGGGGACTACAACGGGTTCAACTTTTCTCATCTCAGAGATATTAGGTTTGTTTGGAATGTTTGGTTTTCTTTTTGTTGCCATTTTTTTAAAATGTAATGAATACTAATGAATCTATGCTATAATTTAATAATACAAATAATCTACTTTAATTTTTAAGTATTTCCGCACGGCAAAGAAGGTGGAAATTAATGAAATCACGAAGCCCAAAGCGATGACAAAGGCGAATAGCATCAAAAACAAATCTAAACTTTGCAAATTGATAATCTCAGGAATTTCTTTCCGCGATATAGAAATAACGCCAATCAACATAATTATTGCGATAATGGACGAAATTAATCCGTGTATCAGGCTGATTGTCATAAACGGTCGGCGGATAAAACCTTCGGTGGCACCCACCAATTGCATGGTTTTTATCAGAAAACGTTTCGAATAAACTGCCAAGCGGATGGTGTTGTTGATCAAACTGATGGCGATTATCAACAACAGCAAACTAAAGCCCAACAGTATGGCAGAAATCTTGTTGATGTTGTCGTTCACATCTTTCACCAAAGATTTTTGATACTTCACTTCTTCTACTAAAGGATTCTTTTTGAGTTGCTGATCAATCTGTTCGAAAAAGACAGGCAGGGCATATTCTGCTTTCAGATGCACTTCAATTGATGTATGCAAGGGATTGTAGCCAATGAACTGCACGAAATCAACGCCCAATTCTTTTTGATAGTTTTCGGCAGCTTTTTCTTCGCTGATATAAGCCGTTGAACGGACATATTCCATCGCATCCAACTGTTTTTGCAGTTGTACGATGTCAGCTTCTTTCACATTTTTGTTCATGTAAACAGTAAATCCGATATTTTCTTTCACATAATCGGAAAGTTTTTGGGTGTGCAACACCAATAAACCAACCAATCCAATAGCAAAAAGTACCAATGAAATACTTACTATAGTGGTGATTCTAGAGCTGTTGAGCCTACGACGATTAAAATGTTCTTCTTTACGTGACATAAAAACTTTTCGGCTGCTAAATTAGTAAAAATTCTTTTACGAAGAATAAAAATTTTTGTTGACGGGAAATGTGGATATAATAGGAGAAAATTGTTCCCACAGAGAACGGAAATTCACGCGGAAAACAACCACATAGGCACATAGATACATAGAGAGATAAAAAAAAGAAGATAACATAGTGGCCTTCGGCAAAAAAAACCACTAAGTCACAAAGACACTAAGGCACAAAAAGGACCCGTTGATTTGGATTGGTAGTCGGGGCGCGACTTGGAATCGCACTCAGACTTGATAACAATTACTTTTTCTTAGGATTAAGGGTTTGCAGACAGCAATCCTTTGTTTTTTTCAAAGTATTGGTATAATGCACCTTGCAAATTAATGAAATGTTAATCGAGCTCATTCTTTAAGAGTAACGAACGTTTCTTCAAGAGTAACGAACGTTTCTTTTGAAATAACGAACGTTACTTTCGAAATAACGAACGAAACTTTTGAAGTAACGAATGAAATTTTTGAAGTAACGAATGAAACTTTTGAAATAACGAACGTTTCTTTTGAAATAACGAACGAAACTTTTGAAATAACGAACGAAACTTTCGAAATAACGAACGTTACTTCAAGAGTAACGAACGATCCGACCGAAATGATAGAAAGCGTTTTTTTTGGATGGGGGGAGGGGATTTTTGGATGAGAGTTAAAAGTTTTTTGATGGGGGGGGGGGTATTTTGTTAAGGGGTTTGGAAAAATGTTTATCTTTGCATCTAAAAATGCACTTTTTTCATTAAATGTGCTGAGGATAAAAATAAATATGCAAGTGCAAGAAGAAAACAAATCAGACTATGATATAATAAAAAATATCTATGTTGATATTAATAAAAAAGGATTTATTATCCTTACTATTTTTATTTCATCTCTTATTACATTATTTTTAGATTTTCAATTGGATTTCAAGCTCTATGTTTACCTATTAGTCTTAATTATTATTTTCTTTCTATCCAAATTAATCATTACGAAGAGTTTTATTAAGAGATTTAAGCGAAAAGCCATTCTCCTTGATGCAGAAAACTTGAATTTTTTTAATGACACTTTACGCATAAGTGACAGTGATGTAATTATATCCTGTGAAATAAAAAATTGTCGTATCGTTTTAAAAGATGATTATCTTTTCCTTAGAACTCCTTCAATTATAATGGATAAACAAATTACACGTAAACTTTTTGTTGTTAAAGCAAATTCGATTGAACTTAAACAAAAATACAGTTCGATAATAGAGCCATATCTACAAAAGAATAAAATTAAATTTAAGATACTTACTAGCATCTATATTGCTTTGTCTATATTGTCTATTGCTTGGAAAATAGATTTATATGTGCTCAACAAATTCTATTATGACAAAGGTTTGGAATGGGAGGTTTTGAAAATTGAAAAAAACGAAAGTACTATCTTTCAAATTGATACAACATCAAAAGGATATGTAGGTTTGAAAAACAACTTTACTAATGACACTTCTAGTTTTTGGAGTAGTAATCGTTTTTTTCATTTTAGGCATGAACCGTTTTTAGGGGTACGTCTTTTATATGCTTCTGGTGAATCAGGTAGGTCTGAGGAAAATGGCCCATTTAGTGATATGAACGTGTTAGGCCTATATGACGAGCTTTATGAAAGTGATACTTTAAAACTGATTAAAAAAGAGTTTAAAATTATTTGTATTCATAATAAATGATATTCCTATAATCAAGATTTTTAAATTCACCATTATATATGTGTGTCTTGCACCATAACACAACAAACATAAACCATAAAAAATTGCATTAACACGTTTACCTATAAGTTTTCTTTTATCATTATCTCAAACCCAAACACCATGAAATTTCCCGAATCAGCATTAGCTCATAAATATCTCGACGGATTGCAAGGCATTGAAATTGGTGGCGCTGCGCATAATAGTTTTGGGTTGAACACTATTAATGTTGATAGAGTGGGGGATATGAACTCGCATTTCAAAATAAC
Organism: uncultured bacterium; assembly: GCA_903862465.1. Classification (GTDB taxonomy): domain Bacteria; phylum Bacteroidota; class Bacteroidia; order Bacteroidales; family CAIWKO01; genus CAIWKO01. The sequence goes on from CAIOYH010000023.1 coordinate 45,999, forward strand.
CGAAGTTGAATTGTGTGGCGAAGCTTTGCAGGTGGATGTGGTGGCAGAGGGCAATAAGTTACCTTTTGCGGATAAATCTTATGATTTTGTGATTTCGAGCCATGTGATAGAACATTTTTATGACCCAATTTCGGCATTGTTGGAATGGGCTCGCGTGGCACGACGCTATATTTTTATCATTGTTCCCCATCGGCAGCGCACTTTTGATGCAGACAAAAAGCTTACTAAAGTAAAGGAGCTTCGCAAACGTCATATTAAGAAGCTTGTTGTTGAGGATGAAGCCCGAGGGGTGCATTGGTCGGTTTTCGAAGTGCCCAATTTCAATGAGTTGTGTGTGTTGTGTGGATTGAAAGTAGTAGAGATTCAGGACCCCGACGATAAAGTGGGCAATGGGTTCACGTTTGTGATAAAGTTGGATTGAGTGTTTATTTCGTATAAAGAGAGAATTGGGGCGGCATGTTCTGTATCAGATTATTTTGCCTTATTTTCTCATCGTGATATAAAATTCGTAGGTATTGATTTGGGTTAAGATGGTTTCTTCCGCAGCAACTTGTAGTTTTATCAAATTATATTCAAATAGCATCGCCATTAATTTTATAAAACTTTCAGGAGTCCAAACCCAACAATGTGTATCTATATAGGTATGCAAAGATTCTTTTGCAAAATGCAAGGCGAGTTCATGATATTCTTTTGTAATCGTGAATTCATGCGAAACTTCTCCATTATGATGTTTAACAGGGTCGTTGCAAATTTCGTTGGGCACATATAAAAAATGTTCATAAACTATTCGAGGGTCAGGTTTTTTTCTGTCTTCGAGATAAGCACCCATGACATCCGATATATCGGTAAGTCGGCGTCTGAAATCAAAACAATAACGTTTGTCAGGTATCGCCAATTGTAGCTTGCCATCGTCCTCCAAAATGGACTCAATTTCATTGAGCCACTTTATTAGATTCGGAACATGCTCTATGACATGAGAAGCAATAATCAATCCAAACTTCTCGCCGTTTACAAGCTCTTGATACGGTTGCCCCTTATGAACATAATGAACCTCAACAATATCGTCATTATTGATATTGGGGTCGTTCAGGAAATGTGCTTTTAATTCCTCGGTACTCAACAGGTCTAAATACCTTGTATTTGGATGTTCTTTGGGCAATACGGGTCTATGCAGCGGGGCGATTTCAAGACACTTGAATGTATCCAAATAAGGCTGTAGTTTAAAAAAAGTATCTCTCATAATCTCATGGTTTTTCTAAGCTGTTACCAAAACACCTGCGTACATCATGGATACCTTATACTTTTCGGCAAGCTCAGGAGGTACATTTTCTGAATATATTGAAAACTCTTTCTCGATTTTAAAACCACTAGCTGTGATAAGGTCTCGGATTTCGTCGGCATTTCTAAAAAGATAAATATGGTCTATGGTTGGACCATTGGTTGGCACCGTAAGAAACACTTTGCCATCATCCTTCAACAAAGAAAATAGCTTCTTGAGTAAGTCAACGGGGCGTTCCACATGTTCTAAAACCTCTCCCATGGTGATAAAATCATATTTTGTAGCAGGCATATAGTTGAAAATATCCGAAAGCACATAAGTAACTTGGTCGTTTGCTATCATCATTTTAGCAATATCTATAGAACTTTGGCTGATATCAACCATGTTAAAAGTGGCTTTTGCGCCTATGCTACGAATGGCTTCTGAAGCATACAAACCATGACCACCTCCCACTTCCAAATAGGAATGTATTTGCGGGCTGTTTTCTTTAATAACACTGTTGAAAAACAAGAGGATATTGTAATGATGCGCCCACAGAAACTGCGACAAAAGAATGCCATGAACATAATATTGCATCACTTCGGGATTGTTATAAACCCTTGTATTCACCTCGTCAAAAGTCGTGCTTGTATATTTTCCTGTTTGCATAAATTGAACGGTTTCGTAGTTGATATCTGCAATCATTTGCAAATAACAATCAATGGCATAATCCAGGGTTTTTCCTTGATGTTGCAGCAACAAATTATATCGAGTCAGGAAAGCATTTGCGCGGATAAAATATGTTTCGTCAAAGTTTTGTTGATTATGCAGTATTTTCTTCCCATGTATTTTATTGAGTAAACAAATACGTTCTACAATATAATCTAATAAGGTCTGCATAAAGTTGTTTTACTCTGTAAGTAATGTTTATAGGGATTGCAAATTGCTATTTTATTTTATCATAGATGCAGGCTATCATGTCGCCTACGTTATCCCAACTTTGAATTTCTCTTGATGAAAAATGGGTATTAAATTTCATTTCTATAGCCACTACCAAGCGGATATGAGCTAACGAATCCCATTCTTCAATATCGTTGGCTGTAGTTTCGTTTGTTAAAACGATATCTTTTTTATCAAGTACATCAATAAAAATCTCTTTTACTATTTTTTCTAATTGTTCTTTTTCCATGCCTTCTTTTGTTTTTTTATAATTAATGATATAGGATTATTTACTTGTCGATTTTTTTTAATATGATTTTATTATTCAATTGTTTACTTTAGAATATTTTTCAAGGATAAAACATTTTTTATCTTCGTAATTTGCCACATCCAACCTCCAAAATTCGTTGGAACTTTCAAACCCAAGCCCTTTATAATGATGCTGCACCATTTCGTTTTTTGACGTTGGAATATATTCGCCTTTTAAATACTTGAAGCCATTTTCTTTAGCACACCCTGCTATTTTATTCAGGACAAAATGTTCCATGCCACGCTTCAACACACGACAACTCATCAACCAAGTATCTATAAACAAGGTTTGCTCGTTTTCCTTATGTAAAATTATTACGCAAATCATCCCATTATCCCCAAATTTGTCTTCCAAGGTAAATGCAAAAGTAAAATATTTTTCCGACTCGGCAAAGAATTTAATATCAGCATCGGTATAACGAATGGCTCTGAGATTAAATTGATTCGAACGTTGAGATAGTTGCGCAACTCTTGGAATATTAAATGTAGTGAAAGGTTCAACCAAGGATTGCATGTGTAAACTCTTCAAAAAATCATCCTCATTCAAAAAACTCTTTTGAACAGTTTTGCGTTCCGCTTCAATTTTATATAGTGCTGTTCGCTGTTTGTCTTCATGAGAATATGAAGTTGTTTCGAAAAGATTCAAACTATACAAATACTCTAAATAATCGGCAGGATCTTCAGGCAATTCGGGCACACAAATCTCCGGAATAGTTGAATGTACTAGGCTCCTTTCAAATGGATTATCATCAAGAAATACCATAGTATCGAAACCGATGTTTAAAACACTTTGTATGTGTCGAAGGTTATCCGCTTTGTTTTCCCAATTTGCCACAAACACCGCGATATCGTTCAATTGCAACACCATATCAGGATGTTTTTCAAAAGGTTCTTTGGCAACAGATTCAATGTTTTTGCTACAAACAGCAATGATAATGCCTCTGTTTTTCAGTTTCTTTATCCAATATTGAAATTCTGTAAAGGCTTTGCCAATACCCAAACTTCCCATCTGAATGTTTTCCATCCCATCATCGCCAATGATACCTCCCCACAAGGTATTATCTAAATCTAGAATCAAACATTTTTTAAAATTCCCATGTAAAGCAGCTATCAAATCAACTGTTTTAGAAGCTATTTCAGGTATCACATCCACGCTTAGTACCATTTCATAATTTATATAGATGGACGTGTGAAAGAATGTCTTTTTGCCAACTCGATTCTGAATTGTTGAAATTTCGCAGACATAAAAGTTGTGATTCTTTGATGCAAATAGCATTAGTTCATAATTGAGCTTACGCAATTGAAACAAAAATGAAGCAGGTATTTTGCTTGCAAAGTTTCCAAACACATGGTCATCAATTTCAGTATAGTTGTAATAAATTACTTTCGCCGTTAGCTTTTCAGAAAGAACGGCGTAATAATTTTCAATGGAAGATAGCTCATTTGAGGCAAGCATATCATGCTCATCCGTTGATAGTTTGTTGTATTTGCTCAACAATATATGCGCAGATTGAAACACGATAATAATGTCAGGATGAACGGCATATAATTCTGAGGATGTATCATAAATCTGCCGTTCAATTTGATTGAAATCTGTTTCCCAAACATTCAAATCCAATCGTTTTTCATAGCCAACAGCCCTGATGGCTTGGGTTAGGAATTGTGTTGAGGTATCTCCAAGCACAGCTACTTTACAATTCGTGAAACCTGTAAAGTCTTTTTTTAAGTTCTTTAGTAATTGAAAAAAATCTTTCATGCTATAGTGTTAGACATATCGCTGCAAAGTTAATCATTTATTGTCTATCAACAATATCTTGAAACTAATCGGATATTATTACAACACGTAATGGTTTTCATTATCGTTCATGGTGTATTGTTCAAAAATCCGTTCGGATTCCTATAGTAATATGACAACAAAGACGCCTAAATCTACCTAATATATTTTAGTAAAAGCAGTTTTTCAATTTTCAAAGTAGGTATCCTATAAAAATTCTCCATTTTTTGAACTTTTTTAACTCCTTGTAAATAAGCACCCTCTAGAGGCAATATTTTTTTTATTTTCCGGGGGGAGAGCAAACCTCCCCTGTTTGTTTAATTATCTCCCCTGTTTGTTTACATACCTCATAGGTTATTCTAAATACCCCCGAGGTATCTATAATTACCTCTTAGGTTTCTATAATTACGTCCGAGGTATCTATAATTACCTTCTAGGTTTCTATAATTATCTCTGAGGTATCTATAAGTACCTCCTAGGTTTTTATAAGTACCTCCTACGTTTCTATAATTACTTCCGAGGTTTTTATAGATACTTCTGAGGTTTTTATAGATACTTCTAGAGTTTTTATAATTATCTCCGAGCTTATTACTTTTTTATTCAACATGTATATTTAAGAACTATTATAAGATTTCTGTGTCAGTATAAAATTAAAATACTATATTTGCAAACCGACAAGGCTAGTAAAAAAGAAACATTACAATAAAAAAAAGGGGTGCAACTTTCGTGATAAAAAAAATTCTATTAATTGATGTTGAAATATTCGAGGACAAAAACCATCCCGGAGCCCAATTATATAGTCATCATCCTATCGGATTGTTGTATCTTATTGCCTCAGCGAAAAGTCAATTCCCCGACATAGAGTTTAAAATTTTTCACACTTCAACAAGCGCTGAACCTGTAAAAGATTTAGAAAACTTGCTCCTTTCATTCAACCCTGACATGGTAGGTCTTAGGGCATTATCCATAGCTGCCGACTCGTTTAAAATAATAAGCGAAAAAGTTCGGGAAATCAAACCTCATATTCCAATAGTCGGTGGCGGTCCCTATCCTTCCATTTCTTACGATGATCTTTTGCATTCAGGCTTAATTGATTTGGCTGTTATTGGAGAAGGAGAAATAACCTTTGTTGAGTTGATTAATCAACTGATGAAAACCACCGCTATTCCAACGGATATAAAAGGAACAGCCGTGATAGAAAACGAAAAGCTGAAAGTAAATGAACAGCAGCCTGTAATTAAAAATATTGATGTTTTGCCGTTTCCTGATTATGATTATATCAACCTGAAAGAATACCATCATCTTAAAAATCATGCATTACAAGATGCGTCTGAATCGGCATTTATTTTAGGTTCTCGAGGTTGTCCTTATGGCTGTTTTTATTGTCATCAGCTGTTTGGGAAGAGGATTCGTCGCCGTTCTGCCGAAAATATTGTTGCAGAAATAAGAGAGCATATAGAAAAGCGGGGTATTTTTGATTTTGTTTTCTTGGATGATATTTTTAATGTGCCCATGCCTGAAGCCAAAAAAGTCTTGTCGTTAATCATCGAAAAACTACCTCCCATAAGAATAAATTTCCCGAATGGCTTGCGTGCCGATTTTATTGATGAAGAGATGCTTGATTTGTTTGAAAAAGCAGGAACTGTACACATGGCATTGGCAGTGGAATCCGTAACGCCCCGACTCCAAAAAATGATGGGGAAAAACCTAGATATTGAAAAAGCAGGAAAGGTCATAGATGCTGCTACGAAACGATTCGTGACCCGAATTTTTTATATAATAGGATTCCCGACAGAAACGTATGAAGAGGCAATGGATACCATTAATTTTGCGGCAAAATTTAAGCATGCAGCTCATCCTACCTTAAGCGTTTTGAGGCTATATAATAACTCACGGCTTTTTGATATACTTCAACCGACCGAGGAACAAATAATGGCGATAGCTTTGCAGGAAAAAAACTTTTTGCATTTAACAATGTTTCATAATACAGAATTTTATGGGGATTTTTTTTCCGAAGAAAAAGTGCCAATTAAAGGCAAGGACTTAAAAGGACTTTCCTATCATTGGTTGCGTGAAGTTCTTTTTAATCCTGAACGTATCAGACCAAGTCATCAGGTTTTGGAAAAATTTTATGATAAGGAGAAAATCATAGAATTTTATCAAAGCATCTTTGATAATCTGAATTTTAATGAGAAGGACTTACGAAGATTGTTGAAATAGCTTCAATAATTGGCTTATAAAGATAAATATGGAGAGGATAAATTAAATGATAAGCAGAATTCTACTTATAGACATTGAATTATTCAGCGATAAAAATAGTCATACACAGATATGGTTCAGTCATTACCCTATTGGTTTGCTTTATCTTGCCTCGGCTGCCAAAGAAGCATTTCCGGAATTAGAGTTTAAAGTTTTTCACACAGCAACAAGCAACAATCCGATAAAGGATATTGAATCGCTTTTAGCATCATTTAAACCCAATCTGATAGGGCTTAGGGCTATGTCGAGAGGCAAAGATCCTTTTAAATTGGTTGCAGAAAAAATCAGGGAACTAAGACCCGATGTGCCAATAATCGCGGGTGGTCCATATCCTTCAACTTGTTATGATGAAATTTTGTTGGCAGATATGGTTAACATGGCTGTCATAGGCGAAGGAGAACTAACTTTTGTTGATATCATTGGTCATCTTATGAAATCTCCTGCAATTCCATTGAATTTGAAAGGCACTGTTGTTATTGAGCAGGGAAAAGTGAAAGTAAACGAGTCGCGTCCTTTAATTCAAAACCTAGATATCATCCCGTTTCCTGATTTTAGCTTACTTAATCTGAAAGATTATATTGGTTTCAAAAACCAAGGTTTGCAGGATGTATCAGAATGTGCTATTATTTTCTCTACCCGCGGATGTCCTTACGGTTGTTTTTACTGTCACCAACTTTTTGGGAAAAGGATACGTCGTCGTTCGGCTGAAAATGTGGTGGCAGAAATGAAAGAACATGTTGAAAAAAGGGGCATTAAGAACTTTATTTTTATTGATGATACGTTTAATGTGCCTATGCCCGAAGCCAAAAAGATTTTAGCCCTTATTGCGCAAAAATTACCGGGCATAAGAATTAATTTTCCCAACGGATTTCGTGCCGACCATATAGACGATGAATTGATTGATTTGCTCGAACAAGCCGGAACCGTTGAAATGGCATTAGCTGTCGAAACTGCTGTGCCACGCTTACAAAAGTTAATCGGGAAAAATCTAGATATTGATAAGGCGAGAAAAGCTATTGATGCGGCTTCTAGACGTTTTATTACGCGTACACTTTTTATTGTTGGCTTTCCAACTGAAACGTTTGAAGAGGCAATGGAAACTATTAACTTTGCAGCCTCTTTTGAATATGTAGCGCAGCCCATGTTAAGTTTGCTGCGCGTTTACAATAATTCCAGGCTGTTTGATATGCTTGAACCTACTCAGGAACAAGCTGCGCAAATTGCATTGCAGGAGAAAAATATTATGCATTTAGAAATGTTTGATGATATTGGCTTCTACGGCGACTTGTTTTCAGCTGAAAAGGTCCCTTTAAAAAGCAACGATATTAAAGAGCTTTTAAGCTGTTGGATGCGTTCTGTCCTTATAAATCCGAAGCGCATCAACAAAAGTCATGCAATAGCACAAAACTACCTGAATCCTGAAGAAATATTAGAGTTTTACAGAAATGTATTCGATAAACCTTTGTTTAGTGAAAACGATTTACAAAGGTTGTTAAAATTAAAATGATCTTTTTGCTGACACTATAGAAATCACACGCTTGAACTCTTTATGAATAGAAAAATAAATAAAATTATTTTTATGGCTTGCCTGAATATCAAAATACAATTATTAATCCGAAAGTAATTTATGGTTTTCAGTTCGATCGTTTTTATTTTTATTTTTCTTCCGATTTTTCTTGTAGGATATTATTTAATGCCAAGAATATGGGCTAAAAACATTTTCCTATTTTTGTCAAGTCTTGGTTTTTATTTTTGGGGCGCCGGAAACCTTGTGGTCCTATTAATCTTTATTGGGATATTCTCATGGTTTTTCTCAATGCTGATAGCTAAAACAAAATTCAAACGGACTTCTCTTATTATCGCCATTGCTACATTTATTGGAATTCTTGTCTATTACAAATATTTGGGATTCATCATTGATAGTCTGATTTATGCAGGTATTACGGGAATTCATCAAGTAAAACTAGTATCATCCCTTGGTGTCTCATTTTTTACATTTCAGGCTATTTCTTATACCATTAATGTTTATCGGAAGAACGATCGATTTGAGAAAAATCCAGGGTACATCATGCTTTATCTGACCATGTTTCCTCAATTAATAGCGGGTCCGATTGTAAGATATAGTAATATTGAACAACAACTGAAACATCGCAAATTTGAATTAGATAGATTCGCCGAAGGGGTTAAAAGATTTATCATTGGTTTGGGAAAAAAAGTATTGATTGCAAATAGCATTGGTTTTATGGTGAATTCTATTATGGATGCTGATATATCTACTATTAGTCCTGCAGTGGCGTGGTTATGCATTGTGGCTTTTGCTGTACAGCTATTGTTTGATTTTTCAGGATACACTGATATGGCTATTGGTGTCGGTAAAATGTTGGGCTTTGATCTTCCCGAAAATTTCAACTATCCCTATATCAGCAAATCACTTACTGAATTCTGGAGACGTTGGCACATGTCATTATATGCTTGGATAAAAGATTATATTTTCAGTCCTCTTTCCATGAAGATGCGCTATTGGGGAAAAAGCGGAGTGTTCATTGCATTGACTGTAACTTTTATAATTTCCGGAATATGGCATGGACCTACATGGAATTTTATCATCTGGGGAGGTTTTCAGGGACTTTTGCTTGGTCTTGAGGAATTGTTTTTCTTAAAGTACCTCAAACGGTTAAAAGGTTTTGGCAGGATTTACCTCTGGTTTGTACTCATTTTGTGTGCGGTATTGTTTAGAACAAAAGATATACATCAGGCATTCGGTTATTATGCAATGATGTTTCATTTTTCAAAACCAGGTGTATTGGGTTTGAATGCTTTTGTTATGCATGAACACATTTTTGCGCTTCTAGCAGGGATATTACTGTGCATTCCATTTACGATTTCTGAAAGATTTAAAACCGGGAAAATGAACATGGCTATTCAAACTCTTGGTACTATGTTGCTAGTAATTGTATTTGCCATCTCACTGATGAGAATTGTGGGTGATACTAGTAACCCTTTCATTTACTTTAAGTTCTAGAGAAAATGAATAATAACAAAACCGGCAGAAGCAGTAAAATCAGATCTTTTATTTTAAAGAGATTGAAGCTTGCCTTCCTGCTTTTTCTTATTATTCCACTGGTTTATTATTTATTATGGAATAATCAGGACCCAAAAACTGTTGACACAGCACAACATTTGGATTATTTAAGTTATTCTGTGAGATCAACAAACAAAGCAGCATTACGTTTAGTTGAAAAAGAGCAGGATATTATAAGTTGGAACATCAATTCAGGAGCCTATAAAAATCTTGAGTTTGTTGGTAACATAAGCTGTGAGGATGGGATTAAATTCAAAGCCGACAATCTAAATAGTAATGATACTCTTCTCTTTCTAGGTATTACTATCTATCACAAAAATAAACTTATATCTTTCAATGGTAGCAAGCAAAACATTTCCGTCAGCAATGCGAATCTTGATGTTAAGAATAGTGTTATACAATTAGTTGTCGAAAAAAGCGGAACTCCCGTAATCATAGATATAAAAACCCCTGCAGATTGGAATAATAACGAACCTCTTCATGCAAAGAAGGTCGTAATAGGGTTACTATTCCTATTTGCTTTTTTGTTGATGATATGGATAAATCCTTCAACAAAGTATTTGATAGTATCATTGGGAGTCACTATTTTTGTTCTTCTTATTAGTTATATTGTTTTCAATAGTTCTAGTGGAAAGATTACGTTCTCGACATCTTCTAAGATAAATAATGCTGAAATCTTCTACAGTCAGACACCTTTCTTTAGTACAACAAAAAGATACTCCTCTGAAAAACTTACAGATGTCTTTAGTCAACCTCTAAACTTAGAAACGGAAAAATATCTGCGCTTCGATGTAGGTGACAGCCTATTGGATTTGAATCAAATTACAGTAAAACTCAATACCGGCATCTTTTCCAAAAGTTACACTCTTTCTGATTTGCCTGAGGATAGATTAATTCTGAATGATATGGTATTGATTGGCAAAACATATCATATTACCGGTAATGACCCCTACATTAAGTTAGTTTCGCCATCTTTCATTGATACGATTGATTTTCTGCTTTTTCTGGAGCTTAACAAGTTCCTGTTCATTGCGATTATTGTTTTCATCATTTTATTATGCCTGCATAGCTTGCTTGATAAGAAGTTGAACAGATTAAAACTGAAACCCGCCTATCTGGCGTTTCTATTAATCCCTTTTACGTATTACATGATTAGCCAGCATTGGTTTCCCAATGCAGTTCAACAGCATTCTGACTATCTTTATTTTTCCGCCAAAACAACACATCCCGGCATATTTACATTGTTTAACGGAAATGATTCTCTGACTTCATGGCTAGTTGATTCTCCGGGTTACAAGTATCTCCAATACAAAGGTCATGCGAATATAAATGAGAACTTTTTCATTAAGGTGAAAGGGCTTTCGAAGCAGGATACTGTCTCGTTTCTTTCTATTAATCTTTTTCACGACAACCAAACCTATTCCCTGTATGAAAAAAGCAATGCCACTTGCAAAATAAACAATGCCCGCTTTGTGGATAATACAAATGCTAGTAATGTTGTGGTGGATAAAACCGGCATTCCTCTAACAGTAAGTTTGATGCCATCAAATATAATGCAGAAAAACAATCAGGAAAACCATACTCATGCGATTCTTATTCTCATTATTTTTTGTGTCTTCATTATTGCTCTTTTATTTTCACCGGATCAAAGGTTCTTTATCGTATCAACTATTGTTACATCCATATTAATGGTTGTGTTTTTCTGGATGAGTAATGAGGTGCAAAGTCTGCTTGTATTAAAAACAAGCTCTCCTGCAGGGAGGGTAGATATATTTTATAACAATAATCCCGGCTTTGTTCCTAAACAAACCTATCTGGATATTACAAGCAAATATGAATTCAAATTGCAAATCATGCCTGCTGATTTCTTGTTTTACAGATGCGATATTGGAGAAAAAAATGATATAATTAAAGATCTAGGGATAAATTCTACTATTGGAATATTAAGTAATCAATGGGATTACAGCACTGTTTCTCCTGACAAAATCCTATTGAATGATATGATACGATGTGGAAATGATTATCGTGTGTGTGGCGATGATCCGTTTATTGCTTTGTCGTCGGCATATCAGATAAAGAAGTTGCAAGGCTTGGTTTTGATTCGACAGAATTTGTTTTTCTTTCTGTCGCTACTGCTGTTTTTGATAGTAATAATTGTGGGAAAATATTCAAAAGGAGACAAATTACCCAATTTCTTTCAAGTTGTGTTTTTCCTTACATTTATCTCTACAGGCATTATAATCTATCTGTTTAATTCTGAAAACAGAGTCTTGTTATCAGAAAACCGTCGAACAACTAAATTCCCTGTTTTTCAGACGGATTCCACTGCTGCTTTTATCAAAGGATTGGATAATTACATTTTAGATCAATTGCCCGGCAGAAAATATATGATCAGGATGAATAACTTGATGCAATATACGGTTTTCAAACAAGTGGTTAACAGTCAGATCATTCATTTTGGAGAGGACGGATGGATGTATTTTATTGGCGGACCTGCCAAAGATAATTATGAAAACAGAGTCCCGCTTACGATGGATGAATTGGGCAAAATCAAAAATTTGCTTGAAGCCAGAAGAGATTGGCTGCAAAAAAGGGACATCTCTTTCTATGTGGTATTTCCACCCATGTGCCAAAGTGTGTATGAAGAATTTGTCGGTCAACGCATGAGACGATATTGTAAGAAAACAAAGACAGAGCAACTTTTTGAATACCTGAAATCAAACTCAAGCCTGAAAGTTATTGATGTTTACACGCCTTTAATGAAGGCAAAAACCACTTTTCAGGAAAAACTTTATTTTAAAAACAATTGCCATTGGACCTATTTCGGAGGCTATATTGCCTATTGCGAAATGATTAATTACATGAAAAAGGACTTTACCAACATAGGCGAAGTGGTAAATTCAAAGGACTTTGGATGGGAAGAATCCGCCAATTTCAGACCAGATTTACTGACACTTATGGATATTGACATGTTTTACTCTTTTCAACAAACTAAACCCAAATTTTATGAGAATATAATCACGGATACTATCTATCCATTTTATTTGGATTTATGGACTCCCAAACCACCTGTCAGTGTTATCACTAAAAAGACCACCAATCCGTCAATGCTTATGTATGGAGATTCTTATGCAGGATGTATATTGCCCTTTCTTCTTCAAAACTATAGTAAGACCACTTTTGTTTGGACACCGCTGTTTCAACCGGCTATCATCGAAAAAGAAAAACCCGATATGGTGATTCAGGAAATGGTGGATGGGAGCATTTTGAACATACTTCTCAAAAACAAACCCTTTCCAGAGCTGAAAGATAGCACGAATAAACTTCCTCCCAATTAAGCTTACTTTCGGAAGGGTTCCTCATCATAGAATTAGTAACTTGTGTCTGCTGAATCACACTATTGAAATTAAAAACCAAACTGCTGACTATTTCGGAGTAAACCATGCTAGTGATTCCGGAGCATAGTGTGCCAGTGATTCCGGAGTAAACCCTGCCACAAAAAGCATAAAAATAAGGCAGGGATAAAAAAGTCAGAAAATAAAAAACCTGACATTCTGGCATGAAGTAGGTCACTAATATTTCAAAGGCAATATGGAAGCGTATAAGGAAAAATTCTTTATACGATGGCAAATAAACCAATAACCATGTTGCAAATTAAGCGCATTCTACAATTAAAAAATAACGGGAAATCGA
>CAIOYH010000024.1 GCA_903862465.1 uncultured bacterium
CGGCGCGGGCGATTACGTGTGTCGCACGGGTCGCCCCGTGACGTATTGGTTTGGTGTGATTGACGGCCTGCTGAAGATGAGCAGTGACAACGCTGAGGGCCAGACCATGACTTTCACCGGTGTGCCGCCGGGCGGCTGGTTTGGCGAGGGTACGGCATTGAAGCGTGAAAGCTACCGCTACAACATCCAGGCACTGCGCAAGAGCATGGTGGCTGGATTGCATGTGGATACCTTCCACTGGCTGCTGGACCATTCGATTGGCTTCAACCGCTTTGTCATGAACCAACTCAACGAGCGGCTGGGGCAATTCATTGCCGCCCGTGAGATCGACCGGATGAACAACCCCGACATTCGGGTCGCGCGCAGTCTGGCCGCACTTTTCAATCCTGTCCTCTACCCTGGTGTGGGTGAGGTTTTGCGCATCACGCAGCAAGAACTGGCCTATTTGGTGGGTCTCTCGCGTCAGCGCGTCAACGAAGCGCTGACCGCTTTGGCCGAGCAGGGGTCGATTCGGGTTGAATATGGTGGATTGCGGGTTTTGAATTTGCAGGCTTTGCGTGCTACTGTCCTTACCGGCAAACCCGTTGTTTAATAGGGGTAGCTGAAATCCGGTCCGCTGCGGATCGAAACACCTGGAGACTTCAATGAGATCAAGCGTTGATTATTTTCGTCGTTACGGGCTGACCTTGGCGGCAGGCTTTGCCATGGTGTGTCTCGCCACTCAGGCGGCAGCTCAGACGAACTGGCCAAGCAAGCCCGTCAGAATCGTGGTGCCCTTCGCGCCTGGCGGTACGACCGACATTCTGGCCCGCGCAGTGGCTCCGGAGTTGTCGAAGGTCTTCGGGCAATCCTTCATTGTTGACAATCGCGCTGGCGCTGGTGGCAACCTGGGTGCGGACATCGTGGCAAAGGCTGCTCCTGACGGCTACACCTTGCTGATGGGTACCGTCGGCACCCACGGCATCAGCAAGGCCTTGTACAGCCGGCTGCCCTACGACCCACAAAAAGACTTTGCTCCCATCACACTGGTGGCAGGGGTGCCCAATGTGATGGTGATGAATACGGAAAAAGCGAAAGCTTTGGGCATCGCTCCCACACAAAAGCCCGTTCAACCAATGTTGGGTAAGGCGGAGGAATCGCGCAAAGCATGGTTGTTTGCTGCCTTTGCAGCTATCATCACCATCATCGTTTATATTCCTTCTCTAGGCAACGATTTTATTGTGAATTGGGATGATGGCGGTTATATCCAAGAACATGTGTTGGTGCATTCCCTCAGTTGGGACAATTTTATTACTATTTTCAACCCAACAACTTTCTACAAAGGAAACTACCATCCTCTGACCACCTTTTTCTATGCATTGGAATATTCTATGGTGGGTGAACATGCCTTGCTGTATCACATCAACAATTTAATTTTTCATACGCTGAATGTTTTGTTGGTGTTTTGGTTCATTCGTTTGATAACAAAACGAATTGAAGTGGCAGGTTTCGTTGCCTTGCTTTTTGGCATACATCCTATGCATGTGGAATCTGTAGCATGGATTTCGGAGCGCAAGGACGTGCTTTATACCTTCTTTTTTATGCTTTCGCTGATACAGTACTACTTTTATTTCACCAAAAAGGAGTCGAAGCAGAAGCATTATATTTATGCTCTTGTGTTTTTCTTTTTATCCTTATTATCAAAGTCGGCGGCAGTGGCTTTACCATTGGTGATGTTTGTGGTGGATTATTATATGAAACGAAAACTGAATGTAAAGTTGATAGTAGAGAAAGTTCCCTTTTTGGTATTGTCTTTTACTATCGGTGTCATCGCCGTATTTTCCCAAAACGAAAAGGGAGCCATACATGATTTGACCCCGCTCTTTACCGCCTTTGAGCGATTGTTGATAGTTTCGTATTCCACGATGACGTATTTTGGGAAACTTTTTGTGCCCATCAACCTTGCGACAATGTATCCCTATCCCGGTAAAATCAATGGTCACTTCCCCATGATATATTATATCGCACCTTGTATTATTATTCCGCTCGCCATCGTGATGATTACATTATTTGTGATGAACCTTCGCGGAAAGCGCACCAAATATATCCCGTATGTATTTGGTTTCTTATTTTTCTTTACGAATATATTCCTAGTATTACAGATACTTCCTGTGGGCGGGGCTTCGCTTGCCGAACGTTATACCTATGTACCTTACATTGGTTTGTTTCTTATTTTAGGGATATTATGGGATAAAGGCATCCAAGCAAAAGGCAAGGTGATGAGCATCCTCCGACCCGGATTCTATGCGCTCTTTGCCTGTTTCGTCATCTTTCTATCTATATTGACGTGGCAAAGAATCGGCAAATGGAAAAATGGAGAAACACTGATGCGCGATTTGACAAAGGTGTTTCCGAATTCTACCTTTGCATATAACAATTTGGGATATCTCTATTACCATTGGTTTAAAAACTATGATAAAGCTTTGGTGGAATACAATACTTCCATGAGTTTAGACACCACCAACTACGAAACATGGAGCAATCGTGGGGTGGTTTACAACAATTTGGGCAATTACAATCAAGCGATTTATGATTTCACCAAGAGTTTGAAATACAAGCCGGATAATTTAGATGGATATATCGGTCGGGCTAATTCTTATAGTGCTATCAACAAGTTTGCAGAAGCTTTGCCCGACTATGATAAGTATTTAACTATGAAACTCGATGATGCCAAAGCGTATCTATGGCGCGGCACCGCATTAGTCAACACAGGTAAGTTGGATGCAGCAATGATAGACTTCGAAAAATGCCAAAAGATGATTCCCAACGATTATGAAGTGTACTATTGGAAGGGATTGGTATACTATAAAAAGAATGACGTCAAAACTGCTTTAGAATATTTCGACAAATCCATTAGTTTGAAACCAATAAAAGGCGAAGTATATTCGTGGCGCGGATTGGCACGCTATGATATGAAGATGTTGGATGCTGCCATTGAAGATTATTCTACGGCAATTAGCATGAATCCAAGTGATGCCGCTGCTTTTGTCAATAGGTCTATAGCTTATAACGACAAAGGCATGTATAAAGAAGCATGGAGTGATATCAACACTGCCGGCAAGATGCAGTATCCGCTCGACAAAGCTTTCTTTATGAAACTACAGGCGAAAGTGATGGGACAATAAGATGCTGCACGAAAAATACACAGCCTTGAAAGCTTCATCCTTTTCATCACTGAAATCTTCTCAAGGTTTTTTGTGTTGGATCAGGGTGATTTGTGTACTTTTATGCCCAATTAATTTTGCATCAAAATGCTAATGAAAAAGAGACTTGTATTTCTATGTATATTGCTGTTGCTTTTCGGATTTCGATTGGCATTCGGCTTGTGCAAAGAGTTTTGGTTTGAAGACGAAATGCAAGTGTATCTCATTGGATTGAAATTCTACACAAGTGGAAACTTCCCCTATTTTGGTCCCGATATAGTTTACACTCACACTCAAATACCCGGCGCATTACAAGGCTTGGTGGTCGGTTTGCCTTTCTTCATTTTGCATTTGCCCGAAGCACCTTATCTCTTGTTGAATCTGCTTTCCATGGGTGCATTGTGTTTATTAGCTTTGTATTTTCAAAAGAAATTTCCGCAAGTACCCTATTGGTTTACGTGGCTTTGGCTTCTATCCTGCCCCTGGACATTGAATTATTCCACCCATATCATCAATCCAAGCTATGTGTTGTTTGGTAGTATTTTGTTTTTTATCGGCTTCTTCGAGTCGGTGCCAAAGCTTTCCATCGGTTTCATCAAAACACGCATCGCCTTCTTTTTAATGGGTTTTTCTCTGTTTTGGATTTATCAATTCCACATGTCTTGGATATTATTGCTACCATTTATTGCCATGGCATTCTATCTAAAACGACATGAACTGAAAAGCAGCATCCTCCCCTTCTTGATAGGCTCCATGTTGAGTGCCGCTTTTCTGATTCCTACCTTTTGGGTATATGGATTTCACTCAGGAAGCACAAGCGTTTCCTCGAACGTGGTGTTTAATGTTGACAACATAAAAGAAATCTTCACGGTGCTCACCCGCTTTCTGTCGTTTGCCTCCTACGAGTTGCCGCGCTTCTTGAATATGGAAGGTAAATCTTTCTTCGCCTTCCTGATGGATTATCCTTTTGCTGCCCCTTTCATTGCTTTCGTTGCTTTCTTTGGCATTGTGCAAGTGGGATATCTTATCATTGCCTTTTTTCTAAAGAACTCATCAAAAGATTTCGCTTGGATAAAATACATCACCGCAATAGCCATCTTCATCACCTACCTAAGTTTCTTTTTCAGTGTAAAAGGACCTTCGGCGCATACATATTATATATTGTTTCCTTTAGCCATGATGTATTCTTTCTATTGTTGGCAAGAATTGTTCTCAAAAAGATGGTTTCGGATTTTGATGATGGCGATGTTGCTTTCGGGATTCATCACGAGCGGCGTGGTGATGCACATAAATTACCAAAAGTCTTCGATGTATAAAAACCGAAGCATCCCTTTGAAAGCTATACAGGCAAAGGATTATAAGATATTGGGAGAGCGACGCCCATACGATAAGAACCCGTAAAGATACGCCACGAAGTCATCCCCTAAAACCATTAAGAAAAGATTTGCCACGAAGACACTAAGACACAAAGGGTCACTAAGCTTTGCCACTTTTACTAAAAGACATTTATAACCTTTGTGTTTCTTTGAGTCTTTGTGTCTTTGTGGTTCAAAAAAGACTTAGGGTTATGGGTTAGAGATTTATTTCTCCACAATATCCATAAAGTAGCGAAAACCAATGTCAGTGGCAGTAGTTGTGTAGGAATCAACAGCATCTGTACGCACATCCCAACCTGAATTGCGCCAACCGCCGCCATAAATCTTTCCTTTTTCGGCAATCATCTCTGCCACATTGCCACAAACATTAAATAAACCATACGTATTCGGGAAATAGGCAGTGACAGGTGCTGTGATATCTGCTGCATCATTCATGGAGCCAACGCCCGAATTCTGATTTTTTACCACTTCAAATTTGTTTAAGTCTTTGCGGAAGGTGATGTTTTCGTCGCCTATCACTCGGTAGTTGCACATATACTTCCCATTTAAAATTAATCTATCGCCCCAAGGATATGCAGAGATTTTAGAAGTGCCTCCCGCCACTTTTCTCCATTCTGTTTCAGTAGGCAAACGAAAGAGAACCTTTTTGAATTGCCGTTTTGGATAAGCGTTATATTTCTCGGTCAACCATTTGCAAAACAATACTGCACCTTCGTAGGAGATATTGACAACCGGATAATTGTTGTAAGCAGGATGGCGAAAATAATACGCCACATACGGCTCATTGTATGCCAATTTGTCGCGCCAATTCAAGGAATCCACCTGTGCGGTTTTCAATTCATCTAATTTGTTGGCGGCTTTCAAGTCTTTTTGAAACATAATCCACAGGAAATTGCTGACTTCATATTTCCCTGCATAAAGATTGTCGGTGATTTTGGCAACAGAATTCTCGATGACTTTCATATCCAAAGATTCTTCTTTTGCTTTTTTCTGCGCTTGGAGCGTAGTCGCCATACATACAATAACAACTACCACTGCGATGCTAATGAGTTTGAACTTTTTCATATCTTTCCGTATTTAATTATAAAACGATTTTTGCTTTTAAAATAGTATTCAATATTAATTAAAACATATCTGTGGGAAAAATAAATTTCGATACAAAGGTATCAATAAAATTGTATTCGTTTCCTTAATAATGAAATTTATTTTTACAACTATTTTTTCGAACCATGAAACAGCTCTCGTAAAAAATACCAAGAACCAAATTCCAAATACCAAGAGTCAAGAATTAGCCTCTACGAATTACGAATATTCGAATTACGAATAACGCGCCTAGAAGCTTGGGACTTGGATGAATGGCTTTGAGTTATTACACGGAGATTCACTGAGCAAATAGAGATACACAGAGATACTTTAACTACTACGAATTACGAATATGCGAATTACTAATAATGCGCCTAGAAGCTTGGGGCTTGGATGAATGGCTTTGAGTTATTACACAGAGATACTTTAACTTCTACGAATTACGAACTTTCGAATTACTAATAACGCTCCTAGAAACTTAAGGTTTGGTTTTAATGGCTTTGAGTTATTACACAGAGATTCACAAAGCATAAAGGAGATACACAGCGTTCTTTGTGACATTCGTAATTCGTCCATTCGTAATTCGTAGTGGTAAGAGCCATTCGTAATTCGTTTATTCGTAATTCGTAGAGGTAAACCTTGGGATTTGGAACTTTGTCCTCCCGCCTACCGCATAGCTATCGCCGAAATCTCCACCCGTGCATCTTTTGGCAGACGGGCAGCTTGGACAGTTTCGCGGGCGGGGAAATTGCTTTGAAAATACGAACTATATACATCGTTCACCGTGGTAAAATCATTCATATCTGCAAGAAAAATAGTGGTCTTCACAATATGGGTGAAATCCATATTCGCTTCTTTCAACAAGGCAGCAATGTTTTCCATCACTTGGCGTGTCATCAGGGCAATATCGCCTTCCACCATGGTTGCTGTGGCAGGATTGATAGGCACTTGACCTGAAATAAACAACATATTGTTGTTTAAAATCGCTTGACTATACGGTCCAATAGGCAGCGGTGCTCCGGGTATGCTAATGACTTTTTTCATGATAAATATTCTTATTTTTAATGATAAATACAAAAATATACATTTTTCTTCTAAAAAATAGTTTCTATTTAAAAAAATATCACTAATATTGTAAACAATTTCAAAATCACATAAAATGGCACTTATTTTAAACCTTAGTAATGTGGTCTCTGTCCTCAATATGAAAGACTGCATAAATGTTGTAGAGAAAGCTTTCGCCGAACTAAGCAACGGCACAGCTTATTTGCCGATGCGCGTTGGCATTTCGCCCCCCGAAGGTGTGGCGCTTTATATGCCTGCATATTTGAAAGAAATGGGCGCCATGGCATGTAAGGTGGTGAGCGTTTATAATAACAACCCATCGAAATTTAAAATTCCGCGCACCATCGGTAAGATAATTTTGCAGGACCCGCATTCGGGCAATATACTTGCTATTATGGATGGCGGTTATATTACTGCTGTAAGGACAGGTGCCGCAAGCGCTGTGGCAACCAAACTGTTGGCACGAAAAGATAATGGGCAAACCGTAGGGATTTTCGGTGCGGGCATACAAGGAAAAACACAATTGTGGGGCATGTCGGAAGCGAGAACCATTTCGAAAGCTTATATCTATGACGTTTCGAGAGAGGCGGCTGAGAAATTTGCCACCAACATGAGTGAGATGTTGAAAATTGAAGTAAACGTGGCTACCAAACCTAATATGTTAACGGAATGCGATATCATTTGCACGGCTACCTCCTCTAAAAAACCTTTGTTCGACGGATATAAAATAAAAGCCGGCACCCACATCAACGGCATCGGCAGTCATTCGCCCACATCGCGAGAACTAGATTCCACCGTGGTGTCAAGAGCTAAATTTGTGGGCGACAACAAAGAGGTTTGCCTTAAAGAAGCCGGCGACATCATCATCCCTATCAATGAAGGCGTGATTAGTACTAGTCATTTTTATGCCGAACTCGGCGACATCATCACAGGCAAGAAACCCGGACGCGAAAACGACGAAGAAATCACGATTTTCAAAGCCAACGGTTTGGCTATACAAGACGTGGCAACTGCCAAATTAGTATATGATTTGGCGTTGGAGAAAGGCATAGGTACGCGAGTAGATATTTAATAAGCATGTCAGATGTGTGCCGCCTTAGACCCAAAAAAGTCCTCCATGGAAGGTCCGCTCTCTAGAGCAAAAGGAAGTTGTTTGATGTCTTCGCTACGTCATAAAGAGATGATAGCTTTACAAGACAGTATGAAACAAGAAAAATGGCTTACCAATAATATATCCTTTTACAAACTTATTGGGGATAAAGATGCCTATTACAAATTGTATTGTAAATCAGAACGTCTGCGATATCTTGCTTGGCTTTTACATGAGCTCTATAGGGAACAATTTATTTCTGTTGACCATGGCAAGGGCTATATGAAAATGGCTGCAAAGCATATTCTCAGTGATGGAATGCCTGTTACAGAAGCTCAACTGAACAAACTATGCACAGAAGTTCAATCAAATCAAAGAAAATACGCCGACGTCATCGCTATAGTTAACACCATAATAGCCACAATCAAGAGTGCAGGCGCTTAATCCTGCTAAACAACTTTTTACTTAAAATTTTTCATTTCTATTAGTATGGCTGAATGCTGTATTCCTTGTGAATAAAGGAATGCAGACATCTTTTTTGCAAAACAAATCTCGTGTTTGGAATTATTAAGGAATTATTTGGGAAGGATTAAGGAATTATTTTCAAGCAGGCTCCTTTAAGAAGTAAATTTGCAATAATTTTTAGATTGAAAAACCATGAAATTTGAGCACCTTATAAAACATTATTTACGTGTCATAGATGACTCCGGCATCGTTGTGCTTAAAAGCCACAGCACCGTTGGGAAAGTGCTTCATAATAAGTCACCACCTAAAGCTGTATAAAATGTTTCGTTCTTCTTATAATTTTTTGTACAGCAATTATGGGTAAAAAGGAATCCGGTTTTAGTAATAAGGAATCTCTTTTTGGTAAAATGGAATCCCAATTTGGTAAAACGGAATCCCATTTCGGAAAATGGAATCTATTTTGGGTAAAATGGAATCTCTTTTTGGTAAAATGGAATCCCATTTTCGTAAAAGGAAATCCCAATTTGGTAAAATGGAATCTCTTTTGGAAAAGATAAAATCCATGTTTTAGACACTAGGCTATTTATAAGAATTTCGAAATCAAAACAGTTTACATGATTCAACCTATCAAGGATTATGAATATAAATTAGTTAACAACAAATAATTAATCTTTAAAAAAGATAGAAATGATAAATAAAATTAAAGTGCTAAAAACGCAAGAGGGCAAACCTTTGACCGACAAAGTAGCCTCTTGCCAAAACGTTGTCACTCAAATGCCACTTCATACCCAAATCACCAACTGGCCCCATGCTGCCTTGGCTTTTGGAGGTCTTTGTCAAGATATTCTCGATGATAATCAGTTATATTTGGCAGGCGACCATGCTGCTTATGTGCGTATGAAAGCTAACGAAAAGCTTATGGATGGCATGTATTATGATACGGCTGCGCATGTTGAAATATTTGCAAATAAATTAAACGATGCTTCTTTACCCATCAGCATGGGATTTAATTTATATGCCGTTCGCAAACCAAAAGCACCTAAAACATTTTCTGCCAGAGACGGCAACAACTTAGGTGATATTTTTGTTACATATGCAAGAAAACTGAAAGTGGATTCTTATGTGACAGAAATCGCTGAAGTGATAGCAGGACAAAATCCCTTATATGTTTTGGGGGGTGCTTGTTCCATCACTTTTATGGTAATACCGAATAAGAAACCGGGCACCGATTATCTTATTCGTTTGGCTTATGTAACATCTTCCGGATTAAGTCAATTCTCCGATCCTATTCCGTTTCATACACGGAAATAGGTTTTCGGAAACGGAAACTAAAACATTGCTGAACGCGTGGGGGCGTTTGGCAATGTTTTTTTTGTGTTTTATTCTTTGTATTGAAATTAGTTGTAAATTTGTACCTGAATTAAAAAGACGTATCTCCTTAAAAATGACACACCATGTTATGTAATTATTCATCAGAAAATACTTATGAAATATGCTAAGGACTCCACAAGAAAGAAGAGCATTTGAGAGACAAAAGATTCTTACTTTCAACAAAATCAAGAAACATTTAGCGAAATACGAAGAGATATTTGAGGTGCGACCTAGTTTTTTGGAATGGCACTATAAAATCGTTTGCAAAATTCCCGAAGCTAGGCGATTGCCAAAATTCGAAGAAGTTGGTTTCGCTGATATTTATAAAGAGAAAGAATGTGTTCGATTTTTTCTTTTTCCTGCATGTCTCAAAGATGGGTTCTTGGATGATGCACCTTCTCTATCTCAATATTATAGAATAAAATGTCGTGCATTTAAGTTTTATAAAACCACACAAGTGGACGAGAAAGAACTTAAAATGATTCTCAAAAAAGCTGTGCAAGTATTTAAGGATTTTGGGTATTACAAGGAATAATTCCTCGGGATGCAAAATATGCAAATCGTTTCACCTAAGCAAATAATAATCTGTGATAAAAAAATCTCTAAAAAAAAAAAATCCAAACTATTGTATCTAAAAAAATATTTATCTTTGTACCTAAATTTATAAGACGTATCCCGTTAAAAATGATACGCCATGTTATGTAATTATTCATCAAAAAATACTTATGAAATATGCGACTACCTTCAAAAGAAAAAAGAGCGCTTGAAAGACAGAAAAAGCTCATTTTCAACAAAATTAAAAAACATTTGGTGCCCTACGAAACCATGTTTGAGGCACCGACCACCTATTCGGAATGGTATTACAAACTTATTTTTAAGCTTCCCGAAGAGAAAAGAAAACCATATTGCGATTATATCCTTTTTGCTTACGTTCGTATAGACAAAAAAGATGTGAGCTTATATATTATGGGGGTTTACCGACAATATAAGTATTTGGATGAAGCTCCTTCGCTGTTCGAATATTTTAAAAGGAGTAATGTGTTTAGGTTTGATAACACCCATCAAGTGAACGAAAAAGAACTCAAGAAGATTCTGAAACTTGCATTTCAAGAATTTATGGAGCGAAAGAAGTATTATGTTGGAAATTAATTGTCTTTGTCCTAGAATTTAAAAGACGTATCCCATTAAGTATGATATGCCATGTTATGTAATCATTCATCCAAAAATATTTATAAAATATGTACTTAAAACAAGAAGAACAGCAAACATCCGAAAGAGAAAAGAAACTCGCTTTCAACAAAATCAAAAAACATTTAGAGAAATACGAAACCTTGACGATGGCAGAAGTCATTTCGTCAGAAGGTTTCTATAGACTAAAATGCAAGGTTCCTTACGCGAAAAGAAAGCCGCACTTCGAGGAATTTAATTATGCTACTGTGCAAATTAAGGACGATTGCGTTCACTTCGAATTTCTTCCTGCGACCATGACATTCAGACACCTTGACCAAGCTCCTGCTTTGAATCATTTCTTTAGTCACAGCAAAGTGTTTAAATTTTATCAAACCATGCAGATTGACGAAGACCAACTCAAATATGTTTTAAAGAAAGGATATGAAGTATTTAAAAAGAATGGCTTTATCCAATAAAACATTGACTGTATTGCAGCATTATATGAAAACAAAAAAAATAACCCATTAAAATTATGCACCATGTATAGAAGAAGAAGAAGAAAAACTAGAAAAATTTTAACCCCACGAAAGACCTACGAAGAAAGATTGGCAATCAAAGTGCGACAAAACGCCGTTATCGAAAAAGTAGAAGAGTGTTTTAAAAAGTATTTTCCCCAATTAGTCTATGTAACTTCCGATTGGGAATTCTATGTTCAATATTATGGCAACAATCTTATTCCTACCAAAATAGATACGAATCCACGTCAAGGAATGATGTTTGCCAACATGAGAATTCGCAAAGATAATGTGGATCTAACCATACTTCCTTGTTTGTTTCTAACAGATTTAATGCAAAAAACTCCTTCGCTTCTAAAATTAACTGATCGTGACATTCGTATTCGTTTTCATAGTGAAGACCAAGTGAACGTTGAAGAAATTGATTTTCTGATTCAACAAGGCATCGAAGCTTGGAAACAAAGAGGTTATATTGTTGAAACGGCAACAACAAACTAGTTTAAAATTATTTATCCATCTTAAAACAATAAGCAAATGAGATTCACTTGGGAAGAAGAAAAAATTCTTAAAACCGAACTAAACATCATTTATGACACCTTAAGAAAGCATGTTGACATACATATACCTTCTATAGTTATTGAAGAAAGCAGTTATGGAAGTTATGTAAGCTATTATGGAAATAAACCTATGGAAAATCCTGATCGATGGAGAAAGAATCCGGGGATGCCCTTTGGATATATGCATATTGATAGGAATTATGTTTCATTTGATATTTATCCTAATGCCTCCTATTACAATGGTTCCAAGGCTTTTGGTTATGCTCCATCACTTGCAGCTTTGGCAAACAAAAATGGTTCCATAAAAATATACAATAGATTTCAATTAAATGAAAAAGAACTATCATTGTTTGTTACAAAAGGAGTTGAAGCATTTATAAAAGAAGGGTATATCATTTAATGATTACTTAGGGAGCAATATATGCAAATCGTTTCACCTAAGCAAATAATAATCTGTGATAAAAAAAACATCAAAATAAATAAAATCCAAACTATTGTATCTACAAAAATATTTACCTTTGTACCTGAATTTATAAGACGTATTTCCTTTAAAATGATACGCCATGTTATGTAATTATTCATCAGAAAATACTTATAAAATATGCCAATGACACGACAAGAAAAAAAAGCACATGAAAGGCAAAAACAGTTAGCTTTCAACAAAATAAAGAAACATTTAGTGGAGTATGAACCCTATTTCATTATGGATAAACCATTCGGAGAATGGCATTACAGATTACAATTTCCACTTCCTGAAAAGTATATAACGCGTCATTATGATAAAATGTCCTACGTTTGGCTTTATATAGATAAAGATTGTCTTCGTTTTAATTTTCTTCCCGCGATGTCTGTTTATAAAATGTTGGATGATGCGCCAAACCTTTCCCAATATTTCAGAAGAAATAAGATATTCAAGTTTTATCATACCAAGGAAG
This sequence comes from uncultured bacterium, assembly GCA_903862465.1. Classification (GTDB taxonomy): domain Bacteria; phylum Bacteroidota; class Bacteroidia; order Bacteroidales; family CAIWKO01; genus CAIWKO01. The sequence goes on from CAIOYH010000024.1 coordinate 12,810, forward strand.
TAGATGAAAAAGAGCTTAAGAAATTATTAAAAAAGGGATTTGCTTATTTTCAAGAATCACATTGGCTGAAATAAATGTTAGGATATTTCATCGAGATATTTATAACTATTAATCGCTATTTCATATATTTAAAGTAAGATATCGCATGGATAATTCTAACATCACATCTACCCTACTCGCTGATCTAATTTATAAATATGATGTAGATTTGGCTATTTATAATCGAACAAGATACAAGCACATCATTTTCTTTCCGTTGAGTTTCGTGTGTGGCTACATAACACTCATCATTGGTTTCGTTATGTTCATTAAAATAGTTCGCGAACGCAAACGATTATTCCATGAAAAACAAAGCATCCACAATGCCATCAACGGGTTGAAACAATCCCTAAGTATGGAGGAATATATTTCCTTGAAATCGAGAATGGTTTTTGCGGGGAGGGAATAAAGAAGCGCGAAACATTGCGAGGGAAATTACCTTCAACGATAAACATATTATTTTATCCCTTCCAAAGAATAATGTAATCAACTTGTTCGTTACTACCTTATATTTTTTTAAGGAAGCATGAAACGTATCAGAAATATTATCAGTAGATGCATGAAAGGAATCTGGCGATTGAGGAAAGCCATGCTTTTGGCAATGGTTCTTGTTTTTGCATTGACCGTATGGGCAAACTCAAGCGTTACGAAGACTGCGAAGTCTTTTATCACGGATGACATTGATAAAGTGGCAGCAACAAGAGTGGGGTTGTTGTTGGGAACAAGTAAGCATGTGAAGAGTGGCAAGCTAAACGATTACTTTTTCAATCGAATTGATGCCACGGTGGCGCTTTTCAATAAAGGGAAAATAAAGGCGGTGATTATCAGTGGCGACAATGGCTCCATCTATTACAATGAGCCGATGGACATGAAAAAAGAATTGGTGAAGAACGGCATCCCCGATAGTGTGATTACCTTAGATTATGCAGGATTCAGGACTTTGGACGCCGTAGTTCGGGCAAATGAGATATTCGGGCAAGATACTTTTCTAATCATTTCGCAGAAGTTTCATAACGAAAGAGCTGTTTATTTGGCGAGGCATTATGGCATAAGTGCTTTTGGATTTAATGCCAAAGAAGTGACGGCTTATAAGGGATTTAAGACACAAATTCGGGAGATATTTGCCCGCGACAAAATGTTTCTCGACTTAATCTTTGGGGTGAAACCGAAGTTTTTAGGACCGAAAGAAAAAATAAATTGATGGTTGTTGCAAAATGATAATTGAATTTTGTAATTTTGTCCTCTGTAGTTAAAATCCAAAGATATGGACCGCATCATGATGATGAAACCATATTCAAAAGGAGAAGGCTACGACTTAAAAAGCAAAAATGTAGTTTATTTTTTTAAACATGAGTACAAAATGAAAATCAGGAAATTTGTCGCAAGCCTAATGATAACGCTAATGCCATTGTTATCATCATCACAAACATTATTTCAAAAATACATCCAAGGACAAGACAATTGGAGCTATGCTTATAACGATAACAATGAAGTTCTTTTGATAGGCGACGATGGCTTCTTTGTGAACTTCACCAAGCTCGATGATGATGCCACGATATTATGGTCGAAGAAGTTTACGGCTTTTGATGATATTGTGCATGCCATAGTTATACCCTCTACGAACAAAAGACTCTATCATCTGTCGGGCGATAGCGCCAACATTTATCTTTCTGCAACAAATAATTTCAATTATCTTGGGGCAAAATTATATCCCTACGACACAAGTATCTTCAATCCATACAACTCCTCATTGATTTGCGGCAAACGATTTGCCAATGGCAATATTGCTTTGGTGGGTAAAACGGAGATTCCAACGGGCGGTGGCATGGGTTCAGACCTTGCGCCTATGGTTGCGCTCACGGATAGTATCGGGAACTTATTATGGTCACGGCAATATCGCATCAATGGGCATAGCCTTAGTCCATTTAAGATTGTTGAAAACAATAATGGCTATCTTTTGGCAGGAGCATTTTTCACCTATAGCGGTGGCTTGCAAACCATAACATCTTTAGCAACATTATTAATAGATAAACAAACAGGAGCGCCAATAGGTGATGTGCATGAAGCGCATTTTGATGGCGAAATCAATATGTTCAACATTTCTGATGATGGAAAATATATCGTTGGCAATTCATTTGATGTTTTTGCAACGGGACATACATTTGGTATGGTAGCAAAAATTCGCGATGATGGTAGCTTTCAATTTATCAAAAACATCAACACGAATGCTTTCGGGAATCCTTCGATGATTTTAAGAACCTTAACGGTTATGAATGGGACAAGCATCACCGTGGCAGGCAGTATGCAGAATTATTTCTTTGCGTGCAAACTAGATTCTGCATTAAACAACATCCATTGGGGCATGATGTATTCTGACACTTCTGCTAGCGGAGACCTTTTGAATCAGGGGGAAGCCTATCTGTCGAAGACCACCACGGATAATAATTTGCTGTATTGGGGAGCGTTTACCTACGCATCAGGTATGGGATATGCCATCAAGGCGAACGTGGCGAACGGAATGTCAGCTTGCAACAATATCCCCGTGAAACTTTCTTTTAATACGATACCTTATCTTTTTTCTACCTATACGATGACTTCAACGCCCAATGTTTTAGGCGCCGGGCAAAGCATCACCCTTACGAATCCCACACCTGAACCCTCATCCGGAGCGGTTTCAACGATGTGTTCGGCAACGATAGGCATGGAAGAAATGCATCCCGAAACATCCATTACATTGTTTCCGAATCCTGCACATCAGCAAGTGGAATTGTATATCCCAAAAGCTTTGTTGACAGAAGATACCAAGTTCATCCTCGTGAATTCATTGGGGCAAAGCGTGAATCAGTTTTTTATCCATAATGAAACAACAAAGTTGGAACTTAACGAAATGGTTTCGGGCATCTATTTCTATTATTGTCAAAATAAAGATAGTATCCTGAAAAAAGGAAAACTTATCATTGAATAGATATTTCGCTATAGCGCTATCATCCATATAAATACTTCTTAGAGTCACCTAAATAAATACACATGAAAAACACAATTTACCCATGCCTCTGGATGGACGGAAAAGCCCACGAAGCTGCTGATTTCTATTGCGGCGTTTTCCCGAACTCGCATATCATTTCGAAAAACCCCATTGTAGCTGTTTTCGAACTGAACGGCAATAGATTTATGACGATGAATGGCGGTCCGGAATATAAGATAAACGAAGGCGTTTCGTTTGTGGTGAGTTGTGAGACGCAGCAAGAGATTGATTATTATTGGGATAAACTCACGGCAGGCGGGCAGGAAGGCAAATGCGGATGGCTGACAGATAAATATGGTGTGTCGTGGCAAATCGTTCCTAGCATCTTAGGTGCGTTGATGAACGATGCGGAAAAAGCGCCCAAGGTGATGTATGCTTTTATGCAAATGAAGAAATTCGATTTGGAGAAACTTAAACAAGCCTAACTTCTTTCTAAATTTCTACTATATAATAATTTCCAACGTTAGATATTCATATAAAAAACCATCCAAACACCATCCATCTTATGAAAAGAACCATCCTTATAAGTTTTGCCTTAGTCGTATCTTTCGCTATGGGCTTTGCTTTCAATTCGTTTGTGACAATTAAATGGAACGCCCAACAGCCGCTAAAACGTGTGACGGGCATAGGCGGCATCTTCTTTAAATGCAAAAATCCTGAAAAGATGCGTACTTGGTACCATGAGCATCTCGGTCTAAGTACTGACAGATATGGCACCAATTTCGAATGGCGACTCGCTACGGATTCTACCAAGAAAGGCTTCACGGTTTGGAGTCCATTCACAGATTCTACGACGTATTTCCAACCTTCGACCAAGGATTTCATGATCAATTATCGCGTTGCCGATTTGAGCGCTTTGGTGAAAGCTTTAAGACAGGAGGGCATTCAAACCCTTGATAGCATTGAGGTGTATGATTATGGCAAGTTTGTCCATCTGTTGGATATCGAAGGAAATAAAATCGAACTTTGGGAGCCCAACGACATTGTTTACGACAAATTTGAAGGCGGGCGCACCAAATAATTTTTTGGATACACTAAAATAATTCGCTGCGCATTTCACATGTTTTGAGCTTTTTGTTGCGCAATTTTTATTTCTTCGAAAAAAAAATTGTCGTGAAGTGGTATCTATTTAACTAATAATTTCTACTTTTGTGATTGATAGCCGCAACGCAAGTTTTTTAAGCCTAGCGTTCGGGGCAATTTGTGTTTAATTTAATCTATCCGAAGTGTAATGAACTTAGAAAAAGTGAATGGATATGGTGTTGCCGGCAGCGATATTGAGGGCGGTTGGGACCCAAAATTCAAAAAAGAATTGAAGCGAATTTCGATGAAAACGATTATGAATCAAATCAGTTTCATGGAGAAAATCAAGTTGATGTTTGCATTTAAAGCCGAGCAGAAGAAAGCCGCAAAGGTTGACCTGAAAGAGATTCGCGCCAAGGGGATGACCAACGAGGCGTTTATCAACCAACAGTTGCAGGTTTTGTCGCTGTATGCCGCTTTGAAGCAAATGTTTGGCGCGGAGCGTGCGCTGAAGATGATGTTTAGCATTATGGATGCTACGGTGGAGGCGCTGCGCAGGTCTATGCCGACGCCTGAGGATGTGAAGGAATATGGCGATGCGTTTGAGTTTTTTCGGGAATATATTTCGGCAATGCCTGAACCTGCACGGAAAGCAGGCTGTCATCATATAACCATACCCGAAAATACGGATAAAGCCATAGAATTTGATGTAACGTATTGCGTTTGGTATGAGTTAGCGAAAAAAATGAATGTGACCGAGGCTTGCGCTGCCAACTGCTATTCCGACGAGATGTTGTATCCCGATTACTTCAAATCATTCGGCATCACCTACAAACGTTCGGCAACCCTTGCCCAAGGCGCTCCGCAGTGCGATTTTCGTTTTGAGAAGGATGTCATTTAAAAAACCTCTTCTGAAAATAAATTGAAGATGTTGTCGTTTATAATTTTGTCTTTAATATGTCATATCAAAGCATGAGCCCACTCCGAAAACCACAAAGAAAAGATATACCACTAAGACACTAGGACACAAAGAATCACCAAGCAATGTTGCTCTGTGTAAGAAACTTTTTTTAACTTAGTGTTTCTTTGAGCCTTTGTGCCTTTGTGGCAAGATTGTGACTTTTATAGATTAAACTCAAGCATAATAATCCAAATACTTATGAACACAAACGAAATAGTTAAGAAATCCACCAATCGCATTTGGCAAAAGTGGTCTATTGCATTTAAAATCATACCTTTATTGCTAGTGGTGGTGGCATTGAAATTTTTGGCGCATCGCTACGGATGGGAGGTTATGGAGCTGAACGCTTTGTTCACGAGTCTAGTGGCGGGCACCATCTTCCTGATAGGTTTTTTGATTAGCGGGGTGCTTTCGGATTATAAAGAAAGCGAAAAACTGCCTAGCGAAATAGCTGCCTCCTTGCAAACATTATGGGATGACACTTATACCATACTGAATACCAAAGATAAAGAAACAGCTACGGCTTTCATTGCCTATCAAAAGTCCACCCTAAAAATGATGATGAATTGGTTCCATAGAAAAGAACGCACCATGACATTATTGGAAAAGATAAGCAACATGAACGAGTTTTTTGTGAAGTTTGACACCAATGGCGTTCAGGCGAATTATATCATCAAACTGAAAAACGAACAAAACAGCCTGCGCAAAATGGTGCTGCGCATAGATACGATTCGTGCCACGGATTTCATTTCGCCCGCGTATGCCATCGTGGAAGCTATGGGCATTTTCACCGCCTTCGGTTTAATTATCATGAAGATAGAGCCATTTTATGCGTCGCTGTTTTTGACCTCATTGGTAACGTTTTTGATAAGCTACATGGTGTTTTTGATTAGCGATATTGACAATCCTTTCGATTATGCAGGGCATGGCGAAAGCGGCACGGAGGTTTCGCTGAAGCCGCTGCATGATTTGGAAGCGTTGTGGAAAGAATAGGGTTGTTTTTTCACCACAATACCTGCCTTCGTGACTGCAGTCAGGCAGGGGCACAATAGATACAATAGATTATTTAACGTAAATCCATGCCATCTTCGGAAAACAAATCAAACCCCATTTTTTCCCGCTGATTTCGCAGATGAGCGCAGATTTTCCATGCATTTATTCCTTATATTTCATCTATAAATATGGTATGTATATTTTATAATACGTTGATAAACAAGCAATATTTCACCTCAATAGATACAAAATACACCTCTATCTTAACGTCTATATAACAAATATCGCCCTAAAATCTTCTTTGCCCTATTGAGCTCAGAGCTTATACACCCAAATATATATATTTGACCTATTGAGCTCGGAGCTTATATACTCCAATATATATATTTGACCTATTGAGCTCGGAGCTTATATACCCAAATATATATATTTGCCCTATTGAGCTCTGAGCTTATATACCCAAATATTAATATTTGCCCTATTGAGCTTTGAGCTTATATGCCCAAATATAAATATTTGCCCTATTGAGCTCGAGGGTTATACTTATGTTTCAATATTTTATGATTTTTCGACCTACTTCTGATATCCTCAAAAAACTTTTTTAAAAAAAATATCTTTTTATTGAAAAATAAATAAAATAGTTCTTGGTATTATTATTTTTCATATCTTTGTGCTCATAAATCAATAAAAATATTTGTATGAATCAACTTGAACCACATGCCGAGAATCCTTTCAACACCATAAATGTTGCTAGGGAGCGTGCTCAAAAATTTGTAAACGACAACATTCAAAGGATTATATCCGCAGCAAATCCGCATTTCGCTACCATCATTTCCGAAACCGGAGTGCTTTATAATCAGTTTTTTGGAAAATTGGAACAGCACGAAACCGCTTTTTTAGATCGCGTAGCAGATACCGGAAAAGTAAACAGCAAAATACACGATTTCCTCAATAAAGTGATTGATTTGGAACCTTCCGTTTTAGTAAAATACAAAAAAAATACTACGGAATATGCTGAATTTTATCCTTACGGATTGAGTGAATATCATAACATTAACCTGTCGAATGCTTTGTTGAAGATGAATCGCGTCATCGCAAAATGTCATCTGTATGCAACGGACATAGGCGCGTCATGGGAAGTTGATTTCACTGCGATTCGTGACGATTTCACCGATTTGTTGAACGAACAAGAAGGAAAAAAAGGCTTGGTGGATAGCACTTCAACCGAATTAGACCAACAATATGGTCCGCTTTGGACGCAGTTGTTCAAAAATATGCACATCATTTTGGCAGAATATGCTTCAAATCCTGTACGCATGTTGGACTTTTTTGACCAAACTATCGTGAATTTCGTGAGCCATGTGCACGAATCTAAAATAGCTCCACAAAGCAAAAAGGCATCCGACATACATTTTACGGTGGAAGATGTGATGAAAATTAGCAACAAAACAGGACGTGTTTTGAAGTTCTTCTTTGGTCAAAATCTCTATGATGCACCTTCGGGTGTGATTTATACCCTTGCGGGTAATGCAAAAATGATAATTCAAGGCTCCCAAACGGGCGCTCCCAACAATACGTTGCTGATTTTTTGGAACGAAACCGATTTTGAGGGCAAAGCCGAAGCGCGTATTTTATAACAAAGAAGTGCAGTGATTCATTGCTGCTCAGTTAAATTTATATCGTCCCTAACGGGACTTACCTTCAACTCCGATCTTTTTGCTACCGATATTTAATCCCTACGGGATAAGGAATTTTCGGAATCCTATTGTCCCGTAGGGACCTAATATCGGTAGGAATATTTATTGCCATGAGATTTAAGCCCCGTAGGGGTGAAATATCTTTAAAACATAAAATAAAGAACACATTCCACATGGGAAAAAGAATTTTCCTCTGATACAAATGATTTTGATTAGAAAACTTCCAAAGAATTTTATTTCTTTGGAATTTTTTTTTTGTATGGATTGAAATATACTGTACATTTGTGCTAAATTTCGTTCTATTCATTCACAAAAAAATATTTATATGAAAAAACATTTCCTTTTATGCGCCCTCGTCACCCTTTTGGCTATAAGCGTCCATGGGCAAGACTTCAAAATTGGTTTGCGTTTCACACCGTTGAATTCTCAGTATATGACAACTGAACTATTGAGCTATAACCGAACCGTGACTAATTTCACCACAAATACAAATCGTTTCGATTCGCTCACTATGGGTATTTTTTGCGAGAAATATTTCACTAAAAAGGCGTTTTTGGTGAGAATGGACATTAATTATGCCGACATGTGCGCCTATGCGAGCGATTCCCAAAATTATGTTTCTACAAGCTCAAACTACAGTGATTTTCATTCCGATAAACTAAGTCAGAAGTTTATCAACATCAATTTGGGCATCGGAACACATGTTACATGGAGTAAATTTATTTTCACCTTTGGGGTATATGTTCCTTTGACGATATTGCCGCGAGGCAAGGCTGAAGGCGTTGACACCTATTATTCCGCCGCTACGCTATCGGATAAAGCCACCTATAAAACAGATTACAAACCCACTATGGCATTTGGTATCGGCGCATTTGGTGGGGTGAGTGTCATCATTTTGAAGCATCTATCTTTGGGGATTGATGTGGCGTATCATATCCAATATCTATCGCGCAAAAATTCAACTTACAATGAGCACTATTTTTATACAGGCAATCCCTACATGACTTACAGCAATGAACACAGCCAAATCAGGAACTATTATACCTCTAAAATCGTCCCCACTATCGTGATTGCCTATTGCTTTGATGTAAAAAAGAAAGAAAAGTAGCTTTTTTTATTGAGGAAGAAAACGCCTCCGTGCATCTCCCCTATCTCTGTGAATCTCCGTGTAACTCTTTTGTTCCACAGAGATGCACAGGGAAAACAGAGCTACACAGAGATTTTTGC
>CAIOYH010000025.1 GCA_903862465.1 uncultured bacterium
AGAATCGCTTTTTGAAATGTATCATCAAAAATATTTTCCTATTGATATTATTTTTTTTCTTATTTTTGCATATCTTTTTATTGATTCACATAAATAAGCAAACGTATGAAAAAACCTTTTTTCTGGTTTCTGATAAAAGAACCTATCAACAACGAAATGTTTGAGGAATTCAAACTGAAATTCGCCGACAACATGGGCTTAGCCATTTCTGACGAAGTCCCCGATACAATGAAATACCAAATCTTCGAAATTTTTCGTGCCGAACGCCACATACCGCTCGCCATCTATTACCCGGTGGAAGACCAAGCCAATGCCGTGCTCAATCCCTACTTCACCACTAGTATTTTTGCCTTCAAAACCCTGAGAACACTCATAACAGAGCCTACCCACATTAGTTTCAGGAATACCGTTGCGCTGAAAAGCAAAATTAATATCAACAATATTTTGCATCAACTTACGCCGTATTTCACCTATAAAAATATGTTCCCCAACAGTGGCTCTATATTCGAACTCCACGCTTTCAAACCTTCGAACCTGAACATGCCTTTCTTTAGATTGATAGATAAATTAGGCATTCATACCTATCTGGTGCCATTTGAAATGGAAAACGTTACTACCTTACAAGATTTCTTTAAGGATGTTGAAGAGGAGCCTATCAACGAAAAAGCGAACGATTCGAAAGAAATTCGCCATTGGCGCAAACAAATTGATGGCATGGATAGTTTGATTATCGAAACCCTGCATCATCGCATTCGTTTGGTGAAAGAAATGGGGGAATATAAAAAACAAAACAAGCTTGAACTGTTTCAATCCGATCGTTGGCAAGAAATCATTGAATCAAAGATTGAACTCGCCAAAGTGACCAATGTGGACGAAGAATTTCTGCGTAAAATTTTTACGGCTATCCATCTCGATGGCTTAAAGAAGATGATAGAAATGATGGATGATATGGAGTTCGAATAACTTCAAGAACCAAGCTCCAAAATTCAAGCTCCAAATTCCAATACTAGCCCACTACGAATTACGAATGTTCGAATTACGAATACCGCTTGCTCATTGACAGGATAGCAACTACCAACTTCGAACTATGAACTCTGAACTAGAAGCTCCTAAACTCTCTTCTTCAATTCCACCAACAGCAGCGACCCTAGCGCGAAATTCCACTTACGATGGGGGATGGCTGAGGATATTTTCTCCGCAAGGCGATACCAAAGTAGGGCGATGTAGGGTGTCAGGAAATGGGTGGTGGTTTTATAATTGAAGCTAAATAGCTGCGGCAGGGTGGGAATGATGGTGGTGAGTTTTTTCTCCATATTGAAATAATGGAAATGGGTGATATGCTGCTCTTGATATTTCACGTCGGAGATGCGGTTGAGGATAAACTCTTGCACCACCCACAAACTAGCATAATTGGGCGTAGTGATGATTAGTTTGCCGCCTACTTTCAGCTTGCGATACGCCAACTGTATCAAGTCGGCAATCTCCTCCGCGCTCAGATGTTCAATCACCTCGATGATGGTCACACAGTCGAACTGCCCGTCCTCAGCCACAGGTATCTCCTTCAAATCTCCTATCAGATGAAAGCTGCGGAAGGCAGTGCCATAGCTGCGGTTGGCATAGTCTATCTGCTCTTTCAGGATGTCAACGCCCACCTGTTTCGCCACCTGCTCCTGCCTTATCATGCTCAGAAAAGTGCCCGAAAAGCAGCCGATATCCAATATAGCCTCTTGCTGCCCTTGGAAACTATCTATCACGCGGCGAAACTTCTGATTGTGCCAAAAGCTACGCATGCCGCGATGTTTGCTCGTGATGTTATCATAAAATCCTAAAGGAATTTGATTGTAGTCAAAGGATGAGATGGGTTCGGTCATTTTCTTTTTATCAGTACGATGATGCTTAGCAATACCCCGATGGCGAACAAGGGCAAGATGATGTAGAGATAATTGGGGCGGTAGAAAATGTCGGCTTCTCCCTTCAGATTGGTGGGTTTAAGGACAAGGGTTCCGTTAGAATCGGCAATGGTGACGGATGGATTGCTCGATTTCCACCCTAACAGATAATTGATGTTAAGCCCTATCTCCGACGTGCGGTCGAGGTCGTACCGGATATGGATGTGGGCGGGCGTATAAGATTCGAGGCTCACCCTGCCTGCGCCCGTTGCCAGAAAGATTTCCCCTTTATAGAGCGAATCGCCCTCTGCAAAGATGTCGCCCTGAATGGCAGCGGGTTCGTAGGTGTTTTTGGCACCCGTATTGTTATAAAAGTAATGCTCAAAACAGAAGCCGCTAGGGTCGGTGCTTGCTATGGTTTTGTCAATAGTGGTACTAGTGATTAAATGATTAAACTTCGGGGTTTGGCAGGTGGCATCAGGATAAGTGAACGCCTTATAATAGGGATATGCAGAAACAAACAACGCCTCCATCACCAAAAGAGTCATGATGCCATATAGATAAATAGGTCGCATCTTCGTGCGATAATAATTCAGCGCAAAGCACAGCAGCACCACAAAGATGAGGAAAGGCACGATAAATAGACGCGACTGCACATGGGCGTTATTTACGATGGGCAGCTTCTTAAACAACTGCCATGGATTCACATCCTCCCACCAACCCGTGCCTATCCAAAAGAAAAGCAACATAATGAAGACGTAGGGTATTAAGTTCCGCTTTCGCGAGATGAAGAGAAAGCTCACCACTAGCACAAAGGACAACAGACCAATATACACCCCCATCTCATGGAATCCGAAGCCGAAATATTTGCCATCCACCAACTTCATAATCTCTTGACAAGGGTCGAAGAGGATATGCACCATAAAATTCCAAGGGATACTCACCGCTTCCAAATAGGGATGCCTATCGCGATGGAGCATCAAAAAAGGTATCAGTTTGACAGAGGCAAAGCAGGCGAACAAAAACAAACTCAACACTCCGGTTTTCCATTGTTGAAAGATGGATTTGAAGAACTTCAACGGACGCAGTTCATGAGTGCAGGTGACCACAGCAAAGATGAGCAACAGATTGGTGAATATGAACACATAGATGGCGCCATCCAACAGGAAGAAGGCATTCAGCAAAGCATAATAGAGTTTATAGCGCTGCTCTTGCAGGCGCAGGATGTAATAAAATGCCAAGCCCATCAGCAAGAACGACCCAAAGGTGATGTGTCCTTCCGTAAAATGCAAAGCAAACCACGACCCATGTATGAAAACGATGCTGCCCACCACGGCTATATTCTTGTGTATGCCCAAATACGTCAACAGTTTGTAGAAGCCAAAAGATCCGACGATTGCAAGGGTGATGAGGGCATACAGATTGGCATAAGGCGCCGAAAACAATATGTCGTAGAGCACAAACGGACTAAATACCCGCGACTGCGGATTGGCTAAAATGTCCACCCCGCCTAAGACCCATGGGTTGTGCAGTGGAAAGGTGTGATAGTGGAGCACCGACGAGCGCACCACGTGGCTCAGCGCATTGAAATAGCCCCAATCGCGCACCAAAGCCGTCTGTCGAATATGCAATAGCGGTATCAAAAAGACACTGATGCCCGACATAAAAAGAATAATATAGCGCCACACATCATGTTTCTTCTCTAACGGGAGACTATGATATGCATTGATGCCAAACCTTTTATTCATTATCTGATGCCTATGTATATTATTACGCTTACCATCTTATTTTTCATCAATAAAGAATGAAGTCATAGACAAAGAGCCCATCTCCAAGCTATCGTTGAAGAATGAAATCGTTTCTTTTGCCTGTTTCAAAGCTAAGATATAGAGCATGGGCAGATAATGCTCGGCGGAATTGATGGCGAGTTGCACATCCTTGCCTAGATTGGTGTAATCTATCAGTGCAGGATGATTATCATCTACAATTAACGCTTTAAGGATATCGTTTGCCGTTATAGCCCACGGCGCACCGCCCTTATTTTCCCATTCAACCAAACGAAGATTATGAACCATGTTGCCGCTCCCCACTATCATCACCCCTTGCGTTCGGAGGAACAACAAGTCTTTAGCCAAAGCATAATGATCGTCGGGCGACAATGTTCTGTCCAAACTGAGTTGCACTATGGGGACATCCGCTTGCGGATACAAACATCGGAGCACACTCCAACAGCCGTGGTCGAGTCCCCAATGCATATCGGGTTCAATGGGATGTGATTTGATATGTTGTATGATTTCCGAAGCAAGTTCGGGACTACCCTTGGCGGGATAGTGCACATCAAACAAAGCTTGCGGAAAGCCACCAAAATCGTGTATGGTTTTGGGTTGAGGCATGGCAGTAACTTTTATGCCATGGGTTTCCCAATGGGCAGAAATGCAGAGTATGGCGCGTGGCTTGGGCAGCGTTTCCCCAAGCGAACGCCATGTATCGGAATAATCATTCTTTTCGATGGCATACATGGGATTGCCGTGACCCACGAAAAGAACGGGCATCTGTTTCGGCGAAGGCTTAGGATTTATATCGTTCATTATTTTACCTATGATAAATATGCAAAAGGTTTAATGCGCCTCCAACCAATTGTTCCCCGAACTAATTTCAACCTCCAAGGGCACACTTAGCTTCACAGCGTTCACCATACCCTCCTTTATCAGAGGAATCAGCATCTCCAATTCGGGTTTATACACATCAAACACCAACTCATCGTGTACCTGCATAATCATGCGGCTACGCGTTTGCATTTCGGTCATTTGATTATAAATCTTAATCATGGCCAACTTAATCATATCGGCAGCCGAGCCTTGAATGGGCGCGTTGATGGCGTTGCGTTCGGCATAACCGCGCACCACCGAATTGCCCGAATTGATGTCGCGCAAATAGCGGCGCCGCCCCAAGATGGTTTCCACAAAACCGTTTTGTCGCGCCGAGGCGATGGTGGTTTCCATATAACTTTTGATGGCGGGATACTTAATAAAGTATTGCTCGATGATGTCGGCAGCTTCTTTGCGGGGGATGCTCAAACGTTCCGACAAGCCAAAGGCGGAGATGCCGTAGATGATGCCGAAGTTCACCGTTTTGGCGTTGCGGCGCATGTCTTTGTCCACTTGGTCGAGGGGGATATTATACACGCGAGCAGCCGTGGCAGTGTGTATGTCGTGCCCCAAGCGAAAATCCTCTATCATGTTGATTTCGTTGCTCACCGAAGCGATGATGCGCAATTCTATTTGGGAATAATCGGCAGAAACCAACACATAATCCTCGTTGCGCGGCACGAAACTCTTACGTATTTCGCGCCCTCTTTCGGTTCGTACAGGAATATTCTGCATATTGGGATTGTTCGAACTCAAACGTCCTGTGGCTGCCACCGCCTGATTGAAGGAGGTGTGAATGCGACCCGTACGGGCATTGATGAGTTCGGGCAAAGCTTCCACGTAGGTAGAACGCAGCTTGGTGAGCGAGCGATAATCCAATATCTTTTGTATGATGGGATGCTTGTTCAACATCTTGCTCAAGACATCTTCTGCGGTGGAGAATTGTTTCGTGGCAGTCTTCTTGGGGTTTTCAATAATCTTTAGATGCAGATACAAAACATCGCCAAGCTGCTTGGGCGATGATATGTTGAAGTGCATGCCTGCCAATTCATAAATTTCTTCTTCCAATTGAAGGACTTCGGTGAGCAGTTGCGCAGAGTAGTCGTTCAAGGCTTTCTTGTCGAGTTTCACGCCTTCAGTTTCCATGGAAGCCAATACGGGAATCAAAGGAATCTCCACTTCATGGAACAATACCGTAGCATTTGCCGTGTCGAGCAGAGGTTCCAACACTTCCTTCAGTTGAAAGGTAACATCAGCATCCTCAGCGGCATATTCTTTGATTTCTTCAATGGGTACTAACGCCATCGAGCGTTGATTCTTGCCTTTTTTTCCTATCAGTTGTTCTATGGAAACGGGTTGATAGCCCAAATAGCTTTGCGCCAGAAAATCCATATTGTGGCGCATATCCGGTTCAATAAGGTAGTGCGCCAACATAGTGTCGAACATCGGACCTTTCACCTCCACGCCATACCATTTCAGCATTTCCATATCGAACTTCATATTCTGCCCTATCTTGACGGAAGTGGGATGTTCAAACGCCGATTTGAATTGCTGCACAAGCTCACAAGCTTCTTCATAAATAGGCGGTAAAGGGACATAGTAAGCATGATGGGGCTTGATGCAGAACGACATCCCCACCAATTCAGACGCGTTGGGGTCTAAGCCAGTAGTTTCTGTGTCGAAACAAAACTGTTTGGCTTGAAGGAGTTCGGCGAGCAGCCTGTCGCGCTTTTCTTGGGTATCCACCAACAGATATTCGTGCGGGGTTGTGCTTATGTTTTTATACGTATCGTTAGTCTGAGGTTTTTCTGCCACAAACTCCTCAATGGTATCGCCAAACAAATCTATCTGTATGTTTTTGGGGGCAGGGGAGGCGGCTTGCTTTTCCAACGAAATGTCAGCGAACACTCTTTTGGCGAAGGTGCGCATCTCCAACTCATCAAAAAGTTCTTTCAGTTCGGCTTCATCGGGGGCATCTAAATGGAGTTTGGATTCATCAAACAGTATGGGCACATTGAGGATTATCGTAGCCAATGCTTTGGATTGCAAACCCAAATCGCGCCCGGCTATCACTTTCTGCTTCATGCTTTCGGGAGTGATATTATCCACATTCGCTAATATGTTTTCTAAGGAACCGTATTCGCCAATGAGTTTGCGCGCACCCACTTCGCCTATGCCTTTTATGCCCGGGATGTTATCCGAAGCATCGCCCCAAATGCCCAACATGTCTATCACCTGAAGCGGATGTTGTATGCCAAATTTCTCACACACTTCTTTCACGCCCATGATGGCGGGCTTGTCGCCGAAGCGGGCAGGTTTGTAAATAAACACTTTGTCGCTTACCAATTGTCCGAAATCTTTGTCGGGCGTCACCATATAGACGGTGAAGCCTGCCTGTTCGGCTTCTTTGGCAAGGGTGCCAATCACATCGTCGGCTTCGTAGCCTTCCACAAAGAGCGTCGGGATGTTGAATCCTTCGATGAGTCGCTTGATGTAAGGGATGGAATTGGCAAGATCTTCGGGCATTTCCTGACGGTTGGCTTTATACTGTATGAAATCTTCGTGACGCAAGGTAGGCGCCATCGTGTCGAAGGCAACACCGATGTGCGAGGGCTTTTCTTCCTTCAAAAGTTTATATAATACGTTGGCGAAGCCATGAACGGCAGAAGTATTTACGCCTTTTGAGTTAATCAAGGGGCGGTCGCGATAGGCGTAAAACGCTTGATATATAAGCGCCATAGCGTCGAGAAGGTAGAGTTTTTTATCAGAAGACATAGTCATTTTTTTGAGACTGTAAAGGTACTATTTTTCTTCTAATTGGGAGTGTGGAATTTAAAAAAGATGAATTTACTCCTACGAATCCCGACACACCCGACATTGCATGTACGGGACAGGTTTGTGTACGCGACAGGTAACGAATGCCAAATACCAAGGTTGAGGGATGGTTTGTGAGAAGCGAGATAAAGTAGGTAGATTAGAAAATGGTGAAAACATGACAAAATGGCAGGAATTTAATTATTACTGCGGAAAGTGCGGATTTTAGGGCGAAGAGTGCGAGTTTGGAAGGAGTGGACATGACTTTCCTAGCTCTAGACATGACTTTCCTTTGTCTGGACATGACATTGCTTGTACCGGACATGACCTTGTAAGCTTTGGAATTAAGATAGGATACTCTAGACATTATGTTTCTTGGATTGGAAATGACTTTATGGGCAGTGAATGTGACATACTTTGTTGCGGAATTAATTTTTGAAGCACTGGATGTGACATCCGATGCACCGGACATGACATCCGAAGCTGTGGACATGATGTTACGTGGACTGGAAATTATTTTTTATGCGCTGGAAATTATTTTTGAGGGACTGGAATTTATTTTTGATAGGATTGAAATATTATTGTTTTCCGTGGACTGTGTCCACGGCTAATATATTATGCCCTTTCAGGGCAAGGAGTGGAAAGTATTTTAGTATGAAGAAGGAATGTTTTGACGATTAATTTGTTTCAAACAGAAAATAATTATTTATTTTTCTTTTTGTATTGCTGAATAAATTAAAATGTTTAATTTTGCGTCTGATTCGGTTTTAAGCAATAAAATTGGTTCTAGCTGAGTTAGATATTATAAACTAAAACTTAAATAAAATGGATTTATTAGTAAATGACAAAACCACAGCTTATGGTGTATATACGGATTTCATTGCGACAGATGAAAATGCTGCATTGATAGAAGCAGTGCCGGAAGCGGCTGTAGAGGTGGATGTAATAAACGACACTATGCCACTTTTGGTGGATGCGTTGAAAATTCAGGGGAAAGAAAAACATGGTTATAAAGATGATAGTGATTTGGCACTGGAAACCCTTGCCAAAGAGTTGGTGAGGTTGGGCACAAAAGGTTCGGTGCTTGCCGAGAGAGCAGGGCGTTTGGATTTGTATGAACAAGTTTTTCATCCGATTACATATTTGACCAAAGTTTCGATGAATTTGACATTGACACGCGCTCGGAGTTGGAGAGATGTTTTGCATGATAATCGTTTGACTGTGTTTACAAATGTGAAGGCAGAAGAGATAGCAGCGGTGGATGGTTTGATTACTGATTTTGATATTAAACATAAAAAACCAAAATCGGAAAAAAAGAAATCAAAAGATGCCGGCACCACCCAAATTGGTGTTTGTATGACCAAGCTGGATAAGGGGATAGAAAATTTGAATAAGCTGATGTTTGGGGAATATAGTGTGACGAATCCGGTTTTTGTGGAAGGTTTGGAGAGTGCGGCTCATGTTGACCGTACAGGGATACACCATACTGGTTTGTTGGTTATGTGTAGTTATGAAAATCCGCCAGTTGGCTTGCCGATGAATGCGATAAAAGATGTGGAGTGTAAGTTGTTGGAGAATGGTGTGATAGCGGTGAGTAATAGATTTGGCTTGGCTTCGATACAGAGCGTGATGCAGGATAGTTATACGTTGCAATGTACGGGGGTTGGATTGGTGGAGAAAACTTTACATGTTATTTTGACTAAGGGTAAGAAATCGAGGGTGGAGGTGAAGATGGTGAGAGTGAGCTAAAGTGCCTAAAGTACTTGGATTGCCTAAAGTACTTAAAGTTGAGACGGTAATATAGTTAATTTGAAGATCTATAAGGGCTTGGACGGTGGTTCAGGCTCTTTTTTTTGGATTGTTTTTTTTAACCCCAACCCCTTAAAAAGGGGCAATAATTGGGCGGGAAAGAGTGTAGATGGTGAATAAAGATTTATAAGAGCTTGGACGGTGGTTCAGGCTTTTTTTGGATTGGGTTTTTTAAACCCCAACCCTGCCGACCTACGGGCTATAATGGACTATAAAATCATTCATTATTCAGAAAATATTTCGCATAATATATAGCTTTATTCTAAAGAATGCAAAAAAATGAAGGCGTTTAGTGACGACATTTATCGGCATTTGAAATGATACATGTCAATATAATAATTGACGAAAGCTCTCGCATTTTGAGTAAATGCAGCCGTATCAGACATTTCCTACGGTCGTGTGAGTTTTCTCTTACTCGAAATTTTCCAAATTAAATACAAAGAAAAAATAAACACTCGCTTTAGGTTGTGAAATATTTGTATTTTTGCCCCTTAATTTAAAAAAAATGAAAAAATAAAAAAGCCTCCTATGCAGGCTAAAGATATTATCCGCTAAGAAAAATAAAATTAAACACTAACAAAAGGAGGCAACTGCAAAGATACGAAAAAAAAATCATATAGCAACGATTTCATAGATAATTGTTGCTATACGCTTTTTCAAACAAGTTAAAATATCTTGTGAAAGAAAGTGATAGAAGCAAAAAAAAGAATACAATTATTTACTTTAAAAAAACTTCTTATGAAAAAAAAATTATCATCTTTGTTCTTATTTTTGATTATATTAATCGGAGTCAAAGAAGTGAATGGGCAAAGCGATTGCAGCACAGCCACTACTTTGCAAAATAATTATTGTAATGAATATCAATTTCAAAACAATCAGTATTATTGGATACAATTTACCGCAGACACTCTTGCATATTATTTTACTATAACAACACCCAATGGTACTGCTGCTAATGTGACAGATTTTTATTTATATACGGATTCATGTAGTAATTTAAAATTATTAAAAACGGCAAACTATCAGCAATATGATAACTTAGGATTTACAGCTGATAGCTTAACAAATGGGAAAGCATATTTTATTTGTGTAAAACAAGATAGCGCCTCAAATAATAGTTTCAAATTATGCGGAGATACACTGTTTCAAAAAAATTGGATAACTATGGACTGTCCTCCACCTTTTCCTTGCCATGGAACTGGTATACGCGATTTAATAAGTAATGGCGGATTTACTCCGAACGTAGTGCCATGTACTTTTATAGACGCTTTTCAAACTTGGAACAATTTTGGAAGAATATGTGGTTGGCAACATGCATTCGGAACTCCAAAGGTTTACACTACAAATGGTCAACCTGGGTTTCCTGTGCTTGCTGCTAATGACTATGCAGCATACATGTGGTCAGCAAAAGCAAGTGTAAATGA
Organism: uncultured bacterium; assembly: GCA_903862465.1. GTDB lineage: Bacteria > Bacteroidota > Bacteroidia > Bacteroidales > CAIWKO01 > CAIWKO01. The sequence goes on from CAIOYH010000025.1 coordinate 10,585, forward strand.
CCCAACGGTTATTGGAGAAGGTATTTATCATAATTTTAGTTGGGGTGCCCCCCAACCAAATGAAAAATATTCTTTACATTTCGATTATGCTTGTATAAACAATATTCAATTAAATGTAGTTTTAACTAATGATATTATTAATTGGCCTTTTAATCTATATTCAGGATACGCAATTCATAATTTTCCATTAAGTGTTGGAACGGATTTGTTTTTAACTCAAAACGAATTACTAACTTCGACAAATCAAAATTGGAATCAAAAAACTATATGTATTAGCAATTTAACAGATACATATGCTAGGATTTGTATTTATCCGACAAATCCCTTTACATTCACAGAAACAGCATTAGCCATAGACAATGTCAGTATATTAAAGCATTATTTTCAGATAGCTACGCAACCTGCAACAATAAATTGTGGCGAACAAGTAACTATTGAAACAGATTTATGCCCAGGGTTAAATAATAATTATGGTATTACATGGAGTTTTTTATGGAGTAGCGGTCAAACAACACAAGATATAACCGTTTCACCAGCTTCTACAACAACTTATATTGTTACAGCGACTAATTCTTGTGGTTATTCATTTACAGATAATATAACTATTACAGTTTTGCCGACAATGATTGAACCAATAATTATTGGTAATCATAATAACTGCGATGACAAAGTAGAATATTCAATTAGCAACGCTAATACAAATTATACTTATTATTGGGAGATAGCTGACCCTCAATTTGGTTACATAATGGGACAAAACGGATCGACTATCACTGTTCATTGGGAGCCTTTATATGCTTCAATTGGATATAATAATCCACCAGCAACCTATACAACTTTAATTGTTTATGTTACTGATTCAAATGGCTGTTCTGCTATGAATTCCATAAAGATTTGGCAATGTTGTGTTGGAAAGAAAAATGATAGTATAGTTTTTATAAATGATGTTACTATTACGAATTCGAATGCGTCCTTACTAGAGCCTTATGTTCCATTGAACGGAACCATAATTATTGATGATCATGTTTCCATCACAATCAGTGACTTGCTTATGGGTCCAGAAGCAAAAATCTTTGTCAATACACCAAAAAGTTTTACCGTAACTACATCAACTATTAGGGCAGGATGTAACTATATGTGGGATGGAATTTATTTGCCGGATAGTCTTGCCACAGTAACAATTCAAAACAATTCATTCGTTTATGATGCTTTAAACGCAATTGTTTCGGATGAAGGCGGGAAATTTGTTCTTCATAATTCTATATTTTATAATAATTATATTTCTGTTTTGGCAAAAAATCTTTCTTTTGGATTCATGATGCCACCTTATCCAACACATAAAGGTTTAATACATGGGTGCACATTTGACAGACAAGGCACAGGAATGATTGCACCCTATAATGGACAAAAAATAAAGTATGGCGTTTATGTGGACAATGTGAATTGGTTAACTATTGGCGATAGCACATCAGCAAGTGATACAAATTTGTTTCGAAATATGTTTTGTGGAGTTTATAGTAAAAACTCGGGTTTAAAACTAGTTAATAATAATTTTAGAAACATTAATAGTCCAAGCTTGTGTCCTCTCAATTTGGTTTATACAAATTTAAGTTGCGAAACCGCAATTTTTAGTATATATGACAATCCAAATAATTTACCAAATACTAATTTATCTTATTTGACATGTGGAGGAGGTTCAACTACAACTAGAAATTATTTTAATACATGTAGTAATGGAATATATACATATAGAACATCAACAAACCTTAGAAGAAGCCAAATCTATAAAACAACCAACGGGATAATATGCAGAGATTATAGAACGGGGAGTTATATAACTGATAGTTATATTCAAGGCAATGTCGGTTATGGAATACAAGTCTTAAATACTGTACCAAAATTAAGCAAAATCACTGTGTGGAATAATACTATAATTGATCCATCATTTGGTATAATAGTTACAAATGTCAAATCGATTGCAAATAATGTAACTTTTTATTCTACTGTACGTAATAACTTTATCTCAGCAAATAAATTATTACCTCATGTTGGCATACAACTTAATTCTTGCGATCAAATGGGTGCTTATTGTAATGTAAATTGGCGAAATAGTGGTGTACCTCCTCAAGCACAACAATCTTGGTTAAAAGGTTTGATAATAAACCAAAGTATAAATGCGACCGTACACGATAACAGAAGTCATTGGCTTGGACAGGGTATAAGGGGTGCGGGCTCTTTGATAGGTACGCAATTCAAATGTAATGAATCGAATGAGAATTATAATGGTTTTTATTTTGAAGGAAATACACAAATTGAGAAACAAGGTGATGATACACATCCTACCGATAATACTTGGTACTATTATGTAGGGTATACTTTAAATTATGGGATAGATGGAACAAATTATTCAGGAAACCCGAAAGATTGGTTTTGTCGGGCTAATACTAGTCTTTATTACCCAACTGAACTAGCAGCCCTTTATCCTCTTATAAATCGACAGGTTGCCTTGACCCCCGGCCCATCAAGTTGTTCTTCCTGCTCAACAGGTAGAATGCTGGAACCTGTTGATTCAAATCTTTATGTTTTGCAAACGGAAATAAATAATCTGGCGATGGGGGCTATTATTGGTGATAGTAATAGTTACGTTGGAATGGATTCGTCGTTTAAGTACTTTGAAAAGCAATATGCTTATGATGTTTTAAATAATGAAGATGTTTCGGGCAATGAGCTATGGAGTGATTATTTGGCTGTTCTAAAAGAGGGTGGTATCGGTAAATTTGATGCAGTGTATGGTATGATTAGTAGAGAACAATTTGATAGTGCCGTCGTATTGAATCAAAGTATAGAGCCAATTAATAATATAGAAGAAAATAGAAAAAAGGTTAATGCAGCATATTTACAATATGTGGTGCCTCAACAAACCATACCCGACAATACGATTAGTGAACTTTATTCTATTGCAAATGCTTCCCCATTTGTGGAGGGTGATGCTGTTTACACTGCTCGCGTGATTTTAGGAATGGGAGCAGATGAATTTGAAGACCATAATGTTCCTGATAGCATGACCATAAGAGGATATTTGAAAGGTCCGTCGTGTAGCGATAGCATAGCAATAATTGGTGAATCCATAGCCATTATAGATACTGCATTTGCAATCTTAGACTATATCACACCTGCAACAACAGATTCATTGGGGCATTTTAAATTCGATATTTACGATTTAATGCAGTTGGAAGATAGCGCAAAATATTCTTTTGTTTCAACACATGGATTGGTTTATACGGATACGATTTTTAAAACACTACAAGAGTGGATAGATAATGGAGTTGTTAACCTTAATCTTGAAAAAGTAAAAAGTGGTTTTACTTACAATACATTGAGTTGTTTGCCATTTACGGAACATTATTTTTCGGAGCCTAAGTATGGATTGAAACCTTATACTTATAACTGGGACTTTGGTTTTTGCCAAACCTCCGCTAAAGATACAGCTTTTCGGTTCACGATGGATACTCTTGAGGCGATTTATGCTAAATATGAACATATACCTGCGCGATTGATAGTAAGAGACTCATTGGGTTGTGTGGATACGGTGGCTCAGAATCTTGATTATTTGATAGCCTTGGAGGCATGTGCGACAATTCATGGCACGTTATATGAAAACATGAATTGTGGTGAAAATATTATTGCGAACGATACTTTGGTGATTACTGACCATAAATATAATTTTGTAAAGGAAATAAGCCCTGTAGTAACGGGAGCAGATGGTAGTTTTAATTTTGATTATGAAGAATTATCGAAACTGGACAATTCGGGATTATATAATATCGCCACAAAGAGTGGTTTTGCGTTGGATATTATTGAGCCTCTAAAAATTTATGAATGGATTAACAACAGCCCAATTACATTATATGCTGCAAATGCACATCAAGAATGGGTGGCAACTTATATAGGACCTGATTCGTTGAACGACCAAGCTAGTGCGTTGGATTTGGCGAATAGCGTTTATGTGGTTGGGTTAAGTACCGAAGATATTGGCAGCAGGTTTGCAGTGATAAAATATGATTCGATGGGTACACAGCAATGGGTTTCCAGATTAGATACTGCTAAACAGGGTTTTTCAATTTGGATGAGTTCCATAGTGGCTGATAGCTTCGCGAATGTTTATATAGCAGGGGCATACGGTTTGAAAATAAATCAGTATAGTACTGAATACGGTTTGTTGATAGCCAAAATTGATTCGTCGGGCGGAGTTAAATGGATACATAATTATCAAAACTATACTTGGTTAAATACAGCAATTCCTTCTACAATCGGACTCTTTTTGGACCATCAAAACAATGTGGTCGTAGGATTGAACAATTATATGAATCCCGGATTTATAATTTCAAAGTATGATGATAGCGGAAGTC
>CAIOYH010000026.1 GCA_903862465.1 uncultured bacterium
AATAATATCTACTTAAGCGATCATAATATTTAGTCAAGCGTCAATAATATCTACTTAAGCGATCATAATATTCAGTCAAGCGTCAATAATATCTACTTAAGCGATCATAATTTCTAGTCAAGCGATCATAATTTCTACTTCACCGACCATAATTTCTACTTCACTATCCCTCGTTGGCTTGAGGCTGCAGATAGCCTAAGCTTCCGACCTCAGTCGTTTCTATCCTTTTAGGCTCTGTGCCCTCAAGTCGGAGTGCGTCTCTAAGTCGCGCCACGAATAAAATAAGCCTGCCCAGCTCCAAGAAAAACAGTGAAACACGCTTGATGAAAAATGACATACTCTCGATTGACTGTGAATGAACAATCCAACCACCTTATGTACACATTTTGTCCTTTTATAATAAGGCACAACCATAAGAATTAAGCTTGAGAAAATCTAAAACTTTATATTTAGTTAAAAATAAAAATTTATTTTTGTATTTGATATTAAATTTATTCGTAAATTTGTAAAAATGAATTCTGAGTGTTTCGAATTCCATAATTAAAAATAAAATGAGATAAATCAACAACATAACCAAACATCCCTAATCAGTGAATTCGTATTAAAACAATAGGAGTTGCTCTGTTGACCGGATATAATAGTATTTAATACACCCAAAATAAACTTATTTAAAAAATAATCTAAATTTAACCTTATGAAAAAATTACTATTTCTACTTGTTTTGCTCTTTTGGGCAGGCATTTTAAACGCCCAGACGGTGGTGTTTCAAGAAAATTTTGAACCGCCCAGTAATGCAGACCTCGTTACTGCCAATGGAGCTGTTTACAATTTTTCGATTAACTCTCGCTTGGCTCATGGTGGATTGCAGTGCGATACAGCCATGGTTACTTCGAACGATACGGCGTATATGACGACCAATTCGTTTAGTACGGTGGGTTATCCATTTGTTTTTCTGAATTTTTCGCATATTTGCAAGATACAAGTTGCCGATGCTGCAGAAGTTCAGGTGTCCATTGATAATGGCGTGACATGGACTTCGCTCACCGGGACGCAATATGTGAATCCGGGGAATTCGAATTTTGTGCCTAGCGGCAACAAATTTAATTCGAACACTTACCCTGCGGATTGGCTGCCTGCTTCGGATATTACGCAACCTACCAATGCCTGGTGGAAAAATGAAGCTTTTAACCTTTCTGCATTAGTGGGAAATCAAGCCAATGTGAAAGTTCGCTTTGTGTTGAGAGATGCCAACGGTAACGGTGCATTTTTTAATCATGGATGGTATATTGATGATATAGTGGTGACAGGTTCCGTTTCGGAAATTACGCCCCCAACGGTTCTGATGAAACCACCCATATTGCAAGACACCACCTACAGCACGGGACCTTTCGACATTTATGCTTGGGTTAAGGATGCCTCTAGCATAGATACAGCCTATTTGGTCTATCAAGTGAATGCCGGCATTGATCATTTTGTTCCGATGTTGTGGGTTTCAGATAGTACCTATAAAGGAACTATTCCAAGTTATACTTATACAAACAGAATTACGTATTATGTTCATGCTATTGACAATTCGGTGAGTCATAATTCGGCAAACTCGACCAATCAATGGTTTTATATTAAGAGGTTGCCCAATATGGTTCAGATAGGGACGGGGGTGACGTTTAGTCCTAATTATGGTCCGATTTATAGAACAAGTGCGGTGAGTAGTTTCGATTATTCCAAATATTTTTATGTGATTACTGCTGCTGAGTTGACTGCAGCTGGATTACCATTGAATGCTCCTATTTCAAAGATAGAATGGTATAAGACCGATGCTTTTGCCACCACCGGAAATGCCACATTCAACATTTGGATGAAAAACTCAGCTAGTACGGGTTATGCTGCACCAGCGACATGGGCAACGCTTACAACAGGAGCAACGCAGGTGTTTAATTCCACTACGGTGACTGTTCCGGCAACTATTGGATGGCTTCCTTTTAACCTCAACACCTATATTTATACAGGCGGCGCACTCGAAATCGGTACCGACTGGAATATTAGTGGTGTGGTGGGTAATCCAACCACGGGCGCATTTAATTGGCAATATAGCTCAGGGTTTCCAACCAATTATACGTTAGGAACCTCTAGTGCAACACCTATTGTCACCAACTTGACAAACGTGACCTACGGAGGTACCTCTAGACCAAATATGAAAATTTATTATGGTCAAGTTTTTGGGCATAATGATGGCGGCGTTACTCAGATAACCTCTCCTTCTGGAATTCAAATGGGAGGTTCGAACTTGCCCGTGAATGTTGTTATAAAGAACTTCGGTACGGATTCTCTGAAAAAGACAACCATCCAATGGAAAGTTGATGGAGTGCTTCAAACTCCACACCCTTGGGTAGGCGCAATGGCAGAAGCTGTCACCTCGCCTTCGTTTTGGATTGGAAATATTAATGTCAGCACCGGAAGTCATACCATCAAAGCATGGACTACGATTCCCAATGACAATATTGATGAAAACAATTTGAATGACACTACGACCATTACGTTTTTTGCCTGTATGGCGCCTTTAAGTGGCACTTATACCGTTGGAGGCGGGGGAGCCAATTATGCTACTTTTGCGGATGTGATGACGGCATTGAACAATTGTGGCGTCAATGGTCCAACAGTATTCAAAATTAATTCAGGTACTTATAATGAACAATTGACTTTAAATGCTATCATCGGCGCTTCGGCTATCAATACGATAACTTTTATGCCCAATATAGGTGCGACAGTTGTTATCACCAATAGTTCTGCGACAAGTACCATAAAACTGAATGGCTCTGATTATATCATCTTTGATGGATCGAATAATGGAACCACCTCACGTAATATGACGATTGCCAACACTAGCATTGCATCTTCCACTGCTGCCATTTGGATGGCAAGTGCTGGGGCATCGTTGGGATGTGTGGGCAATGTGGTTAAAAATTGTAATATCAATGCCGGAGCCATAACGTATGGCATTTACGGAATAGTAATCGGCGGTGCGACCATAGGTTCTGTGGGTGCAGATAATGATTATAATACCATTCAAAATAATAGCATCTCAAAGGCTTATGTTGGTATTTGGGCGCAAGGAAGTGCAACTACCAATCCTGGTTTAATGGATAATTTGCATATCATTGGAAATAGCATAGGCTCAAATACCGTAAGTGAATATTTAGGACATGATGGTGTTATTCTTGCCAACGGGATTTCGTGTAATATTCAAGGTAATACAATTTTTAATATTATAACTACAAATACAACTCCAGTGGGATTAACACTTTCAACAGGTCTTATTTCTAGTACCGTTACGAAAAATAATATTAATAATGTTACTTATTCAGGAACTGCCGGCTATGGCGGTCGTGGATTGTATGTCAATACCGGGAATGCTGCTAGCAACCTGTTTATAGCAAACAATATTATTTATGGAGTTGGTGGCGATGGTTATACGAGTTTCTCAGCGACATCACCTGTGGGTATGTATTTTGATGGTATTACAGGCGGATTGAAAATTTATTATAACTCTGTTTATATGAGAGGCACTTTGACCTATAGCGCTGCCACTATCACCACAGCCATTTTGTTTAATACCACAACAATTACAGGCATCACGATGAAGAATAACGTTTTCCAAAACTCTTTGAACAATACGGTGAGCACCACCGCAAAGAATTATGCCATTTATTCTACGGCACCTTATACTTCTTTTACTGCTCTGAACTATAATGATTATTTTGTTTCGGGAACTCAAGGCGTTTTGGGTTATTTGGGTGGTGATAAAATTACTTTGGCTGCATGGAAAACAGCTTCGGCACATGACACAAACTCTGTGAATGTGAATCCAAGTTTCATCACCTTAAATGATCTTCACACATATTCGTCAGGACTAAATAATCATGCACTTCCTATTGCAGGAATTACTGACGATTATTCGGGCACAGTGCGTAGTTTAACTACACCTGATATTGGCGCGTACGAATTTGATATACCTGCTAAAAACTTAGGTATTACTTCGATAATCAATCCTGTAAACAGTTGTGCGCTCACTGCCACCGAAAACATCATCATTCGACTAAAAAATTGGGGTTCTGCAACATTAGATAGCGCCGACGTGTATTATAGAATAAACAATGGCACTCTAGTTCATGAGTTGATGATTCATCCAATTGCTCCCGATTCTTCTTACAATTATACATTTGCAACACAAGCGAATTTAATAGTTCCGGGAATCTATAACTTTTTAGCGTATATTCATGTCAATGGCGATACCATTCGTTTGAATGATACCATAAATAATTATTCCATTTATAGTGGCTTTAATTTCAATCTTTCATCCTATACACAAAGCTTTGAACCAACCGACTACTTTGGCGATTGGACAACAGTGGATGCCAATGCGGATGGATACGGTTGGACCGTGCCTTACACAGGCGGCGCTCACACAGGAACAAAAAGTGCTCGTTTATATAATGGTGGCCTTAACGATGCAAACGATTGGTTGTTCACACGCTGCTTTGCACTCAACGCAGGAAGTTCTTATAAAATAGATTTCTGGTATGAAGCCCAAAGTGCTTTGTATCCTCAAAGCATAGATTTGAAAGTAGGTAGTACGAATACACCTGCGGCAATGACAACCACATTGCTATCGTTGCCAACCTTTGTGAATACAACTTATCAGAAAGCTAGCGTTACTTTTACGCCGCCTACAAGCGGGTCTTATACCTTTGGATGGTGGGGATATAGTTTGATAAGCTATTATTATGCATACATTGACGATATAAATATATCCATTGTTCCACCACAAGAAGCTACCCTGCTTTCGATTGAATCACCCCTTTCGGGATGCGGACTTTCGAATGCTGAACCTGTTACGGTTAAGATAAAAAATACAGGATCGGCTACCATCAATGGGAACCTTACGGCTTATTATAAATTTAATAATGGAGCCACAGTTTCTCAAGCTGTACCGAATACAATTCTAGCAAACGACACCTTGACTTTTACCTTTACACAAACAGTGAATCCATCTGTAGTAATAACGGATGCAGTATTCCCATTAAAAACATGGTTGTCATTGACCGGCGATCCTTTCTTGTTTAATGATACTATCAATGGATCGGTTGGTTCTTCGCATGTTCCTGCCAATCCTGTTACGATTAGCGATACTGTGGCTTATAGCACCCCGGCAACTTTACAAGCAATTTCTCTTGATTCTGTTTATTGGTTCAGTTCTCCAATGGCAGGCACCCCCGTGGGAGCCGGACATGTTTATGTGACTCCAAACTTATATACACAGACCTTATATTATGCAGAAGCCATGACACCCGGCGGAACCACTACATGGAACTTCACTTCAGGTTTGGAAGGATGGACACCATCTTCTCCTTGCAGTTCGCCTGTTACGTGGGCTTGGGCTTCTGACGGTGGCGTTGGAGCAGCATTTGCCGTAGATTATGCTTCTAGTTCTTCGCAAGTACTTACTTCTCCAACGATACAAGTCAATGGGGCTTCTACTATGAATTTAAGTTATAATCATCGTTATGCCACTGAAGCAGGATATGATCATGGTTTTGTTGCGTATCGTTTGAATGGTGGTACATGGGTACAGTTTATGCCTACTGTTGGTGCCTACAGCACATCGGATGGAGAATATGGCGAACCATTGTGGAACAATTGTGCTACATCGCCAAACATGCCGCTTTATGATGGAACCATGACCTACGCAACCCATAGTGGTGCTATTAATACAGCAGGAGCAAGTACCTTAGAAGTTGCTTTCGTATTTACCACCGACGCTTCGGGTGCTGTGGATGGTTGGTATCTCAACAATATCACTCTTGATGGCGGCTTAGGTGGCTGTGCCAGTGCTCGTATAGTTGATACAGCATATATACAACTTTTACCTTGGGAAGCATCTGTTATTTCAATGCCAACGCCTGTTGACCAATGTAGCAATGGTACGGAAAACGTTACCGTGAAAATCAGAAATAATGGGTTTAATACCATCAATGGTGGACTGCTTGCCAAGTATACCATCAACGGAAGTGCTCCGGTTTCAGAACCTGTAACAAATACGATTCTACCGGGCGATACATTAACCTATACTTTTGCAACACCTATTCTTGCCGGTTTGACAACAACAAATCAAGATTCGGTATTTAATATCAAAGCTTACATCCAATTGACAGGAGATGTTTTCCCTGTGAATGATACTATTTTGAAATCTGTTACTTTGAAATATATTCCACCTGTCCCCGGAGTGGCAAATATTACTATCCCTTATGGAACTTCAGGAATCGTACATGCTACGGCTGTTGATTCTGTGTCTTGGTATAATACACTTACAGGAGGCACATCTATTTTCAACGGTTCGAGTTATACCACTCCAATCTTATATGGCATGGCAGTTTATTATGCCGAAGCGCGTGCCGGAGCCCCCGTTGTGAAACTTACTGAAATTACACATTACAGCACAGGCACAGGTTACACCAATCCTTACCCCGCATATGTTACAGGAGCCGATTTAATCGAGATTTCTAATTTGGGTTCTGCAATGGTCAATTTGCAAAACTATAAAATGCATATTTATGGCGTAGGTGCTCGCAATTTTACCTTGCCGAATGTGAATCTTGACGCCGGTCAAGTTATGGTTTTGTGTGCCGGCACCGGAACTGATTCTCCTGCGAATAGATATTTTAATATGGGCGGTGGCAATGACATTATTCAATCATCGAGTTTGGTTGGTTTTGCTTTGAAAGATCCTAGTGGAGTAGTTGTGGATGCAGTGGCTGACAATGGATATACATTCGTTGCTGCTGATAGCGTTGACGCAGCGGAATGGACGGGAAGTATCACCGGAATATCGGGATTTGCGGGGATAATTCGTAATGTTTCCGACAATAATGATGCTGCGGATTGGGCAATAGCAAGTGTGGTAGCACCACAAACCATCGGAGCATTGAATCCAACACTTTCGGGCGGCAGCAGTGGTTCAGGATGTGCTAGTGCAAGAGTGGCAGACACTGTTTTTGTGAGCGGAACACCTCCTTGCGATATGACCGTTCAGGCTATCCACACCCCGAACACAGGCGTTGAACTTACCAACCACGAATTGGTGAAAGTGAGAGTAAAGAATTTCGGTACTAGCCCTGCTGTCAAAGTTCCTATACATTATACTATCAACGGTGGTGCTCCGGTGAATGATACCATTCAAGGACCAATAGCTACCAATGATACAGCGGTGTTTACCTTTGCTACGGTTGCCGACTTGTCAACTTTTGCAACTTACAACTTGACTGTTTATACCGATTTGGCTTGCGATGCAACCCTTGTGAACGACACAGTGCATAAAACAGTTATCTGCAACCCTATGGTGTATTGCACCTCCATTCCTACTTATGCTTCTGATGAAGAAATTTACAGTGTAACAGTGAATGGTTCTACTAATGCTTACGATTGTGTGACTGTGGCACCCGGTCCGGGTTCTATATTAAATAGATATTCTAATTTTATGACCTTGCCTCCTATATCCACCTTAAGTCAAGGAGCTACAATTCCTTTCACAATTTTGGAAGATGAATGCGACGGTGCTACCTATTATTCCAATGGTTGTGCTATTTGGATTGACTTAAACAGAGATGGCGATTTTACCGATCTAGGTGAAAAAGTTTTCGGTGAAAACGTCACTACCTTGGGTCCAAGAACTATAACGGGTACTTTTACTGTTCCGATAGGTTCTTTTAGTGGCATCACGGCTATGCGTATCATTGTTGCTGAAAGTTCGTCAGGAGCAGCTTTGCAGCCATGTATGACTTATGGTTATGGTGAAACTGAAGATTATAATATCCGCATTTTACCTCAAATTCCTTTCGACGCCGGTGCTACAGCATTTGTACAGCCACTTACTACTGAAAACGAAGCTGCGTCTGTTCCCGTTAAGGTGATTATTAAAAACTTCGGTTTAGACACTATCACCAATGCGATGAACATGGCGGTGAAATATTCTTACAATGGCGGACCCGTTCAATCCATTATTTGGAATGGCGGCAACATTCCTTCTTTGGCTACCGACACTGCTGTGTTGCCAAACATCACCGTGCTGCCTTTCGCCCATTCGCTTTGCGCTTGGACGGTGCTTGCTAACGACTCAAACACCTTTAATGATACCACCTGCATGACTGTTACAGGAACTCCGCTTCACGACGTGGGCGTTACTACTTTCTTGCAACCCGGAACGCAATTGATTCAAGGAACGAACGCCACTGTGAAAGTTGTTTTCATCAATTTCGGAGCTAGCACGGTTAATTCATGTAATTTGGTGTATAAAGTGAATGGAGTTATTCAAGCTACACAACCATGGACGGGATCATTGGCACCATATTTTACCGATACGGTGACCTTTACGCAAACTTTTGTTGTGCCTTCGGCTTTGTTCTCGCTATGTGCTTACACTTCGATGGCATCTGACCAAGTTCATGCCAACGACACCTTGTGCATAAGTCCTTATGGCGTATTCACAAGTCAATTGCCTTATTATGACAACTTCGATAGTCCTATTGTGAATTGGTCGCAACAAAACAATGGAGCCGGAACTATTTGGCAACTCGGTTCGCCATCTTATGGAGTTACAAATTCAGTTCACTCGGCGCCGAATGCTTGGGATTTGAATTTGACAACGGCTTACACTGCTAGCGCAGAAGCCATGTTATATACTCAAAACTTTAATTTTTCAAATGCAACGAGCGCTCGTATGAAATTCTGGATTAATGGCTACATCGAATCGAGCTATGAAGGTGTCAGAATTGACTATACTATTGACACAGGTGCCACATGGCAAGTACTCGGAATGATGGGAGACCCATTGGCTACAAACTGGTATAATGATGCCACGATTTCATCAAGCGGCACACCAAACAAACCCGGTTGGACAGGTGCCTCGAATGGATGGTTGGAATGTCAATATAAATTAAACGTATTGGATAGTGTTCCTGTGGTTCGCTTCCGTTTTGTGTTCACTTCGGATCCTAGTGTAAATTACGACGGTTTGTCTGTTGATGATTTCTCCATCACCGTTCCATCCCTGTATGATGCAGGTGTGGAATACATAGAAACACCATCCGTGCAAGCGCCGGCAGGTTCGAGCCAAACGGTTAAAGTACGCCTCCATAATTATGGTATAGACACCCTGACGAGTATTCCCGTGTCGTATGCCATCAATATGGGACTTCCTACCACCGCAACTTGGACAGGCACTTTGGCTCCGGATGATACCATTTCTTATACCTTCACAGCGATGTTGACCGTTCCGACAGGGGCATTTTCATTATGTTCTTTCACAGGTTTGGCTTTGGATGGCGACCATCTGAACGACACCACCTGCGTGACCGTAACCGGAGTGCCAACATTCATGGTGCCTTATACTGATAACTTCGAAGGTCCGATTTATTTCTTCGGAACCGGAAGCGGCAATCTTTGGGAATGGGGCGTTCCAACTGCCACAACCATCAATGCTGCCTACAGTCCAACGCATGCTTGGGCTACCAACCTCGACGGATATTATGTGGACAATGCTATTGATTATCTCTACTCACCTATGTTCGACTTGACGCAGGTTGACAGCGCTTACTTGGAATTCTATCATTGGTATAACACCCAAGCCAGCTACGACGGTTGCAGAGTTGAATATTCGGCTGACGGCGGCGTTTGGACTGTGTTGGGCGTTTCTTACGACCCGAATGCATTGAATTGGTATAACTCTACCTACGCCGGCATCCCTTGTTGGTCGGGAAATTCAGCGGGATATGTTCATTCCAAATTCCGTTTGACAACCATACCGGCAATCATGAATGCTACCGGAACGGTTCAATTTAGATATAAGTTCTTCTCCGATGCTTCCACCAGCACTTTCGATGGATGGGCAATAGACAATTTCGCTATCTCGGTGCCCGCCATTCCTAAGGATGCAGGCGTTACGGCTATTTTGCAACCGGGCGCATCAACCCAAACAGGCACACAAGTGACCGTTCAGGTGACTATCAAAAACTTCGGTACAGATAGTTTGTATTCGGTTCCGGTTCGCTATCGTGTGAACCTTGGCGCCGTTACCGCAGAAACTTGGACAGGATTCCTAGTGCCAGGCGCTACGGCTAACTACACCTTTACGACCACATTTGCTTCACCGGGAACCACCTACGACTTGTGCGCATTCACCAGACTGACAGGCGACACCTATTGGTGGAACGACACAACTTGCAAATCGGTCACCACCACTCCAGGCGTAAAAGATTTAGGCGTTTCGCGACTTCTATCTCCTACATTGACCACCATTTTCGGTCAAGCCGACACCGTGAAAATCCGCATCAAGAACTATGGTTTCAGCACTGAGACGTCTATTCCTGTGATTTACCAACGTAATTTCGTCACGGTGGGTTCCGGTACATGGACAGGCACCTTGGTTCCGGGCGATTCGGTTGATTACAAATTTGCCACCTTAGATATTTCCCCATTGGGAAGTTATAGTTTGTGTGCAAAAACCGTGGTGGTTGGCGATGTGAACACCGCTAACGATGAAGTTTGCGTAAGTATCACCGGTTTGGCAGGCATAGAAACTTACAATTACGATGCTTTCGAACTGATGCAAAACGTGCCGAATCCATCCAACAACACGACCGACATCACCTATTATGTGCCAAACGCAGGTAAGATTCATTTCGAAATGATTGATATTTTAGGTCAAATGGTGAAAACCGAAGAGCAAGATGCGCGCAGAGGTAAAAACCAAATTGACTTGGATGTGAACGCAATGCCGGAAGGAATTTATTTCTACTCGGTTGAATTCAACGGTCAAAAACTCACAAAACGTATGGCGATTACAAAATAATCATCATCCATTAAAATAAAAAAAGGCAGCCCGAGGGGTTGCCTTTTTTTATTAAAACTATTTTTTTTAGAAGGAATTACCCCGCACCCACAAGGCAAAGCCCACCCGATAAGCAGGCAGGAAGCATAGTTTTGTCAAGATCTTCAGATTTTACAACACATACTAAGCACTAATGAAAAACCTTATTTTTTATTTCCTATAACCTTAGTAGAAAATCAATTTGCACATAGAATCTAACCTTATTACCTTATTTTATATGCAATGTTTTTTGATAGAACTTCAGAAAATCATCAACTTCTTTCACGTTATTTTCTTTTCAATTATTAAGGGGTGCCGATGCAAAACGGTAAAGAGGGGTTCTAAAAATTAGATTTTTCGAGGCGGACAAGGTTTTTAAAAGCGCAGTTTACTGAAGTAAATGAGCATTTTAAAAATCGAAGTTCAACGATGAAAAAGCAATTTATAGAACTCCCGTAAACACAAAATGGGTGTATAAATTGTTATAATCAATCTTCATTTTTAATAAGGTAATAAGGTTAAAACAGTTCTGTCATACTAATTTCTACTAAGGTTTAAAAAATCAAAAGAAAAATAAGGTTACTTGTAACATAGATTATAATTGAATAAAAAACCACACTGCGAATTAATTTGTTTTTATTTCTTTGTTATATTTATATTCCGTACTGACATCGAGAAGACGCTAGCGTTAACATCAAAATCAATCTCCTTCCTCTTCCCCTCCCTACGATTTCTTTTTCTTAACCACGGCTTTCTTTTCCTTAACGGCAGTTCCCGTCACTTTCGCCTTCTTTTTATCATACATAATATAATCGTTAAATTTGGCTTCGCTGCGCGTAACCCAATAATTCTTACCCACATCAAACACTTCACAGATTTTTTTATACAGATCGTTCCCAAGTTTTATACGTCCCTCTGTGGCTCCGTCACGGGCTTTGTCGGCGGCATTTTTTTTGCGGATTTTCGCCTCGAAGGTGGTATTAAAACCATTCAGCTCGTCAATCATTGCTTGCGTCAAACCCTGATTTGCCAATTCGCCGAGCAATAGTGTTGCTACACTAACCACGCGTTCGCCACAACGATTGAGCGCATCGGCATCCATCTTGTTTAATCCTTTAGTGCCAAACTGACGATATTTAGCGGAGTTCAAGCCAAAACCCATTTTGGCACGTAACATAATTTCGCGTACGGAAACCTTCACTTGGTCTTCTGCGGCATTGCATTCTTCAACGGCAGTGCCCACATCGCCTTTCAACTCTTCGTCGCTAGGGTAATTATTCCAAGCAGTTCGCAGATTGAGTATCTCCGTTTTGGTAGCTTCCGTAATTCCATATTTAGCCATTTCGATAGCATCGCGTGTCATCAACGAAATACAGTTACCGGCTCTGCCCGACAAATCGCCGAAGCTCATCCGAAATATCATTTTAATATTTGTTTTCCTCATAAAATAAATCGTATCATAAAAAGAGGTATAAAAAGTGA
>CAIOYH010000027.1 GCA_903862465.1 uncultured bacterium
CGGGGTTCGTAGTGTCCTAGAAATGACCAAAAATGACTATAAATGACAATGAATGACTATCAAATGACCAAGAATGACAACCTAATGACAATGAATGACTATCGAATGACCAAGAATGACAACCTAATGACAATGAATGACCATCGAATGACCAAGAATGACTATCAAATGACTATAAATGACCATCAATGACTTTCTTTCCTAACAGCCTCAATTTCCGTATTAATAAACTCCTGCTTGTTGGTTTTGCTTAGCAGTCCTGCTTTCAATAGTCTGTCGAAGAACTGAGAGTAAATCTTTGCTCCTTTATGGTTCAGGTGATTCAAATCTCCATATTCGGTGGTTTTCAAAGGGAAGTTCTTGAAATCTAAAAACTCCACGGTAGCGAACTTTGTTTTCAGAAGCTTTTGAAAGCTTGGTTCGTTATTCAAATTGGGCCAACGGGGATGCAGCGGACTTCGTATTAAATATACTGCCACTTGATGTTGGGTGCAAAAATCTATTGTTTGGCTCAGATAGCCCATATTGGGATCAGAAAGTTCGGGAACAACATATTTCACCGTGGTGTCTTTAGGCAGCGTTTTGACAAGCGAATCCGTTTTGTCTCGGTTCAAATAGAGATAGCCTCCCCATCTTTTATGATTGATGAAGTTTGGGTCACTCTTCAAAAAAAAGAGGAGGTTCTCTTTAAACGATAGAAACTGCGAATTGAGAATTGCCTTCGGATTATGGATAAACATAGAAACCACATCTTCGAAATTCATCAAAGGTGCATAGAGCGAATATCGCAGGGAAAGATATTTGTCGGACCAAATGTTGTAGCCTTTTTCTTTATCGATTCTGTTGTTGGTGAATTCGATGAAAACGGTTTTGACTTGTGGATTCGCTTCGATAATTTTCTTTGTTTTCAGATAGGTGTAATAATATATCTCTGAAGATTGTCCGAAGTTTTCGAGTCCTGAAATGATAAGGTCATTGTAGTCGCATTCCGCATGTGAATGACCTAAAATGATATATTTGGTCGTGTTTTTTATCTTGAAGTAGTCTCCTTTATCAATAATTCGGTTAGAAACTAGCATTAAGAGTAGCGTGATGCAACCTAAGATGAAGCAGAAAATAGCAGTTTTACGTAAAAAATATTTCATGCCTATTAAAACTGAAAGTAAATAAACTGCTGCTCTTTGCCTGCAAAAAGAAATATCGTAATCACAATAACATAATACAAACCCCACCGCAAAGGTCTATACCATTTGGTGCCTATATGCGCAATGGCATATTGTTGTTCTCTGCCAATCCACTCTATGATGATAAACAGGAAGATGAGCAAGGGCAAAGCCAAGCCAACTTTGTCTAGAACAAAACTGATAGTCTGTGAATAGGAAGCACGATGAATCAGCCCAACAAAGATATCTTTGATGTAAATAAGTGCATGAGACACATCTTTTGCACGAAAAAATATCCATGCCAATACGGTTAGTCCAAATGTAAAGCAAATGGCAAAAAACTCTTTGATGGTAGGCAGATATTTCCCTTTGGCAACGATGTCGAGATTGTTTCTATGGGTATTGAAAATGATGGAAGGCATGATATAAATGGCATTCAACAAGCCCCATATAATAAAAGTCCAATTGGCGCCATGCCAAAAGCCACTCACCAAAAAGATGATAAAGGTATTGCGAATCTTCATCCAAATGCCGCCTTTGCTTCCGCCCAAAGGGATATACAAGTAATCGCGAAACCAAGAGGAAAGGGAGATATGCCAACGACGCCAAAATTCAGCTATATCTCTAGAGAAATAAGGGAAAGCAAAATTTCTGAGCAAATCAATGCCAAACAAACGGGCAGTGCCTAAAGCGATATCAGAATAACCCGAGAAGTCGCAATAGATTTGAAATGCAAAGAAAAGAGCGCCCAATATAAGTGTAGTCCCCGAGTAATCTGCCGAGTTGTTGAAAATCGTATTCGCAAATTCAGCACAACTATCGGCAATAACCATTTTCTTAAACAGCCCCCACAATATTTGCCGCAAACCATCCACTGCTTTCCCATAATCAAATTCTCTTTTCTTTAGAATTTGGGGTAGGAGATGGGTGGCGCGTTCAATAGGTCCGGCAACAAGCAAGGGAAAGAAACTTACAAAGACAGAATAATCAATAAAATTACGTTCGGGTTTGATACGGTCTTTATACAAATCGAGCACATAAGACAAACCATGAAAGGTATAGAACGAAATACCCACGGGCAAAATCACCTGCAAAGAACCTAAGTTAGCTTTGATGCCCATCAACGATAAGCCATCGGCAAAAGAAGCAGCAAAAAAGTTATAATATTTAAAAACACCCAAAAACCCCAAATTCACACCTATACTCAACCATAACCAAAACAATTTCTTTTTTCGTACACTAGCTTCATGAATTTTTATTCCGGTGTAATAATCCAACAAGGTGGAAAAAATCAAAAGAAACAAAAACCTCCAATCCCAACACGCATAAAAGAAATAACTCGAAACAAGTAATAATATGTTTTGTAAACGGAAATTTCCCTTAGTTGCAAACCAATATAGCAAGAAAACTACAGGCAGAAATAAGGCAAAGTTTATGGAATTAAAGAGCATAGATTGTTTTCATGAATAAACGTATTGGTGTCTTACATTGATGATAGTGCAAAAGTAATATAATTTTAAAAATATGGATTAAGAAATATGAATTTTGCAAGGTGATTCATTCTGGAGAATTATTTTTTTCATGCCTGTTTGTTGATTATTGGAAAATATTTAATAGTTTTGTAACATCGTTATGAAAGTGACATGTAAATATACTTGGGAAACAACCGATTTACATTACATTTGATTCAACGATGTGCCTTAGAAACGAATATATGTTATAATAATCTAGCCTCATACATGAACAAAAAGCAAGCAAATAAAACAACCCAACAGCAACCTGCTATAAAAAAAAGTATGCAAAGAAACGCATCGCCCAAACCTTTCAAATATACAAACCTTGTTGGGATAGCAATTATTATACTTTTGGGGAGTATCATATATTCTAATTCTTTTAATTGTTCTTTCCATTTTGATGATGCTAGCAGTATTGTAGCAAATAAAGCAATCCAAAATTTGTCAAACATAAAATCCTTATGGAATTATAGTTCAAATCGTTTCATTGCTTATTTTAGCTTTGCAGTTAACTATCATTATGGTCAGCTGAATGTGTGGGGTTACCACCTTGTCAACTTGATTATCCATCTTATCAATGCTTGTATAGTTGGGTGGCTAACCTTACTAATCTTCTCCACCCCGGCATTGAAAGATAACCCAACAATCAAACATAAAAAAACATTTGCCTTTTTTGTAGCACTACTTTTTGTTTCACATCCATTGGCAACGCAAAGTGTAACCTACATTGTACAGCGAATGGCATCGTTGGTGGCAATGTTCTATCTTCTTTCTCTCGCTCTTTATATGAAAGGACGTTTATCAGAGAACAGAATTACTAAATACATTTGGTTTGCAGGGGCATTAGTTTCTGCTATTTTAGCATTGTTCACTAAAGAAAATGCTTACACGCTTCCCTTTGCGATTTTACTTTTCGAGATTTTCTTTTTACAAAAAGAGAAACTTATAATTAATTTCAAAGATTATCGCATCATACTAATAATTGCTGCTTTTCTGAGTATTATGATTTTTATGCTTTCAAGATTTTCATTGAGCATCTTCAAACCCATCGCACCAACTCAAGGGAATACGAATACGATAACCTCCCTGAATTATCTTTTTACGCAATTTAGTGTCATTGTTAAGTATATTCAGCTTTTATTTCTTCCAATAAATCAGAATGCCGACTATGACTTCCCTATCGCAAATAGTTTGTTTGGAATCAGAACATTGTTATGTTTATTTTTTCTGTTAGCCTTGATTGGATTGGCGATATTTCTTTTCAAAAAATACAGAGTTATTTCATTCGGAATCTTTTGGTTTTTCATCACTTTGGTAATTGAATCGAGTATTGTGCCCATTGATGATGTAATTTTCGAACATCGTACCTATCTTCCTTCATTTGGTTTTTTTCTTGCCTTTATTTCGGCACTATACATTTTATTATGGAATAAATATAAGTATGTTGCCATTTCTATGCTCCTGTTGATAATTGTAACAAACTCCTTTCTGACCTTTAATAGGAATAAAGTTTGGAAGGATGAAGTTTCCATTTGGAGTGATGTTGTTATAAAATCTCCTAATAAAGCTAGACCATTTGTTAACCTAGGGAATGCATTAAAAAATATTGGGCAATTTGATGTTGCAATAGAAGATTATACTAAGGCAATTAATATCAACCCGAAATTCTCTGATGCCTATTACAATCGTGCCGTCGCCTACGATAAACTAAGTCAATGGGGCAAAGCAATTACTGATTATTCCAAGACGATCGAAATCAACCCTAAATATTTAGAGGCATATAATAATCGTGGTGCAGATTATGGTAAACTTGAAAAATGGAATGAGGCAATAGTGGATTACAATGCAGCGATTAAAATAGATTCAAATAATGCTATGCCTTATTACAATTGCGGCATTGCCCAAGGTAGCCTTGAGCAATGGGATACGGCAATAATTTATTACTCCAAAGCAATAAAAATTGATCCCAAATATACTTCTGCTATTAGCAACCGAGGAGTTTCGTATGGAAAACTTAAGCAATGGGATAAAGCCATTGCTGATTATTCCAAGGCTATTAAGTTAGATCCGAATAATGCAAGTGCTTACACCAACCGTGGGGTATCCTATCGTAATCTAGGACAATATGAAAAAGCGATTGCTGATTATACCAAAGCCATCGAATTGGATCCAAAATATTCCTCAGCTTATAACAACCGTGGCTTTGCTTATGCTATGCTTGGTCAATGGGATAAAGCAAATACCGATTATACAAAAGCTATTGAAATTGACCCTAATTATTCTCTAGCCTATTCAAATCGCGATATTGCGTATCAGAAACTGAATAGTAAGGTAAAGTGATACTCAATAATTACGACAAGACAAACAATTGGATATATACGATCCATAGAATAAATAACAACACAAAAATAAAATGAGTAGTAAACAAAATCAAAAGACAAAACAACAGAAATATTCTATTAAAAAGAAAGACATTCAACTTAATAACCATTTTAAAGATAGTAAATATTTTGATTTGCTTGGGTTGAGTATAATCGTCGTTCTTGGCATCATCATCTATTCCAACTCTTTCAACTGCTCATTCCATTTTGACGATTTAAACAGCATCATCAACAATAGTGCTATAAAAGATTTGTCCAATTTTAAAGCATGGTGGAATTATAGTTCAGGTCGTCCTATAGCATATTTTTCTTTTGCTCTTAATTACCACTTTGGTCAATTAAATGTATGGGGCTATCATATTGTTAATCTAATAATTCACCTTACAACAGCTTGCATAGTCATGTGGCTTACCCAACTAATCTTTTCAACTCCAACTTTGAAAGATTCGCCTATTCGCAAACATAAAAAAACGTTTGCTTTATTAACGGCTTTACTATTTTTATCTCATCCTTTGGCTACGCAATCCGTAACATATATTGTTCAGCGCATGGCTTCTATGGTAGCTATGTTTTATCTTCTTTCTGTTGCACTTTATATAAAGGGGCGTCTGTTAGAAAAAGGAAGTATATCCAAGTACTTTTGGTTTGCAGGAGCTTTAATTTCTGCTATTTTAGCATTGTTCACTAAAGAAAATGCCTATACGCTTCCGTTTGCCATAATACTATTCGAAATTTTCTTTTTACAAAAAAAGAAACTTATAATTAATTTCAAAGATTATCGAGTATTAATATTTCTAGTTGCATCCCTAAGCATCATTATCATAATGTTTTCTCGATTTTCTTTAAGCATTTTTAATGCTATACCTCCTAAAAACGGCAACGACTATACTATTACCTCAACAAACTATCTCCTAACACAATTCAGTGTCATAGTAAAATATATTCAGCTTTTGATTCTTCCAATAAATCAGAGTGTAGATCATTATATTCCCCTTTCAACTAGTTTTTTCGAACTCAGAACGCTATTAAGCTTTCTTTTCCTTCTTTCGTTACTTGTTGTGGCGATACTTCTTTTTAAAAGAAACCGCATAGTTTCGTTTGGTATTTTTTGGTTTTTTCTTACATTATCAATTGAATCTAGTATTATCCCAATAGATGATATCATGTTTGAACATCGAACCTATCTCCCTTCATTTGGTTTTTATCTTATGCTAAGCTCAGTCATTTACATTTTGTTTCAGAATAGAAATAAGTACATCCCCTTGTCAATTCTCCTTTCATTAATCCTATTGAATTCCGTTCTAACATTTCAAAGAAATAAAATATGGAAGGATGTTATCACACTTTGGAACGATGCAATTTCAAAATCCCCCGAAAAACCAAGACCTTATGTCGTTCGGGGTTTTGTTTATTATAATCTCGGGCAATTAGATAAAGCAATAGATGATTTCTCAAAAGCTCTTGAGTTAAATCCAAAATATAAAGATGCTTACAACAATCGTAGTATTGCTTACTGTCAGCTTAATCAATTTGATAAAGCTATTGGCGACTACACCAAAGCGATTGATCTTGACCCTCAATATACAGCTGCTTATTACAACCGTGGCATTGCTTATGAAAATATAAATCAGTGGGATAATGCATTGATTGATTTCACCAAAGCCATTTCATTGGATCCAAAATATACTGAAGCATATTCCAATAGAGGCGTTGCAAATAGAAATCTTGGGCATTTGGAGAATGCTATTGCCGATTATTCTAAAGCGATTGAGATTAACCCCAGCTACAACTCCGCATATTCGAATCGTGGAATTGTGTATGATAAACTTGAGCAATGGGATAAAGCCATTTCTGATTACACTAAAGCTATAACGCTTGACCCCCAAGTCGCCAATGTGTATTATAATCGCGGGAATACGTATTGGAAAAAGGGCGAGTGGGATAAAGCCATAAATGACTATACAAAGACAATTGAAATTGACCCCCAATTTGCCAAAGCCTATTACAATCGCGCTAATGTATATGTCAAGCTTGAACAATGGGATAAAGCTATAAGTGATTATACCAAAACGCTAGAAATTAATTCTGATGATAAGCTTGCTTTTTCAAACCGTGAATACGCCTATTCCAAACTAAAACCATCCCCAAAATAACATCCTTCCCCCCCCAACACTACTCCATCCCAACCATCACAATCTCCCCCTCCTGCGTGATCAAACTCAACTGCCGCCCCCCCACAAACCGACTCCCATCAGGACCAAAACATCCCAAGCCAGCCCAAACAGCATGTCCTGCATATTGAGTGGAGTTCGGCTCATTAAAATATGTCTGCCTTACCTTCCCACTACCATCCGTGTTCATCATCCACCAATCCGTGCCCCCTTTCGTACTTTCCGTATTCGTCATCCACACAATTTTGCTGCCATCAGGCTTATAAAACGCATGTTCATTATAATCGCTCTCCGTCAGTTTCGTCAAATTATTCCCCGCCGTATCTATCGTATAAATATGCTCATCCCAAGCACTCACCTGATTGATACTACTGCAAAAAATAAGCTTCTCCCCATTGGGCGAAAACCCATAACACTCATAAAACGCACTCCCGCCCGGCTCCAACGTCTTTATGTTACTCACCACAGGGATACTATCAGGCGAACTAAACCCAAAATCACCCATCTTGATAGTCCAATAACCCAAGGTTTGAGTTGTACTCAGCACATCCGGTCTTAATTTCCTATCCGTCCAAACAATATGCTTCCCATCCGGCGAAAACCTTGGCGCAATCACCCCATGGTCATAATCATTCGGAATATCCACAAGCTTATACGCTTTTGTCCCACTCGTATTCATCATCCATATATCACAATAAGACCCAAACCCAGGCAAAGCATCTGTGGACGAACCCGGATGGTCAGCTTTTTCCACTACCATCATCAGCCATTTACCCGAAGGATGCCAATACGGACACGCGATATGCCGATTCGGAAGCAGCACATGATCACACGTCAAACAAACATCCCCCGTCCCATCAGGCGCCACCAAATGTATATCATAATACCCATCCTCGCCCTTGGCGGAATACGCTATCCTGTTACTCCCTGACCAATCCCATGCAACATCCAACCCATGCTCCCTAAACATACTAACCGTGGTAGGAGGGGTGATGATGCTCTCATCTTTTTTACACGAGGATGCCATCGCTATCATCACTAAAGAAAAAAATACTGTTCTCATCCGATTCAAATTTGGCATAAAAGTACAACTATTCATCCAATACAAACGAAAATAATTGACTATTATCATAATTGTCGTATGAATATATTGCTTAATTTTGCACCAAACATTCTTTATCATGAAAACAAAACAAATTCTCCTGCTGTTTTTCAGCACTATTTTGCTGCTTATGTCCTGCGGACAGAAAGAAAAACATCAAAAAGCCGTTCTCTATTTCAAAACCATCAACTCCGAAATGGACTCCACCACCTCCACCGTCAACACCTTTTGGAACCAATTATCCTTAGCAACCGAAAACACCCAACAATCCCCCGACAAACGTTTCGATTCTTTGAAACTCGACACCCTAAACCAAGCATTCCTTGCCTCCACATCCGCGCTCGAAACCTCCATTGCCAAGCTCACCGCCCTCGAAGAGTTCGATGCCGAATTAGCACTAAAAGACAAAGCCCTCTCCAACCTTACCCAAACCAACATCCTCAACAAAACCGCCATCGTTGAAGTCCTCAAAGCCCTCAAAACAGGCTTAGGCCAACTCACCGACTCCCAACGCGACGCCTTCAAACAATTCAGCGAAACCGCCGCCCAACTCCAAACCTCTCAAGACGACTTGCAAAAACGCTATGATGAATTTCAATCTAAATACAAAATAACAACCGAAGACTATGGAAAATAAATCTTTAAACAGTAAAGCCTTTCAAACGGCTGCCACTTACGTCAAAGCATTCATCCTGCTTTTAGCGATATGCTCCTTTTCCTTTCTGAAATTGAGCGCACAACAACTGCCCACCGATATCGAATTATTAAAGATGATGTACGGCAGTTGCGATCCCAATGGCAAATCCTACACCCGTCCGCATGCCCCGGGCGAACCCTCCGATGAGAAGTATCCTAACGTAAGTTATTCCATTGCCTTCAAACAAATCTGCAAGGTTGATGGACAAAACGTTTTGTTCATCATAAGTCAGGCACCCATTGCCTATCAATCCTACCACACTTTCCGACTCACCGATTACTTCTTTTTCATCAGTTATGACAACACATGGCTATTTTATAATACCATCAAAGGCGATTTCTCAAAAGCTTTAATAGATGCCGACAAATTCCAACTTGTCGAAATCGGAAACGATAGAAACGCTTTGCTAACCACCTTCGAGATATCTGATATTGCTAACGATTCCCGCGCCATAAGTCTCGAATTAATCCATTTAACAGGACTTGCAACGGTGTTCACTACCGACTTAGACTATACATGCCACATCTCCAAAGGCTCCCAAGCCTCCACTCCCCAAGACACCTGTGAAACCAAAAACTTCTCTAGCACCTATAAGATCATGAAGACCAACAACCCTTGGCACAACATCAGCATCCATAAAATAACCTATGCCCATGCCAAAGCAGGCACCGAAGGCAAAGTCGTATCAGAGATAACCCTTGTCTATACTTACAATGGTAAAGAATACGTACTCCCCAAGAAGTAATCCGTAAATATCTCAACCATCTATCGCCATCTAAACAATTAAACCTATCTTTGCACCAATCAAAACATTTCAATCATGGAAGACATCTTAGACATCCTAAAATACATCTTGCCTTCAGGCATCGTATTTGCCACAGCTTATTTCCTGCTAAAGGCATTCATCGACAACGATAACCGCAAAAAACTTATCGAAATCAAAACCAACAACCAAGCCCTCATCAACCCCATCCGCCTCCAAGCCTACGAACGCATCATTCTCCTTTTAGAGCGAATCTCCCCGGGCAGTTTAATCATGCGTGTTGCCCAACCCAACATGACCGCATTTCAGTTCCAAACCGCTTTAATACAAACCATCCGCGACGAATTCGAGCACAACCTATCCCAACAAATCTACATCTCCTCCAACGCTTGGGAACTAACCCGCAACGCAAAAGAAGAAATGATAAAACTCGTCAACATCGCCGCTTCCCGCCTCAACGACAACGCAACCGCCACCGACCTCGGCTCCATCATCTTCGAACTATCCATGCAAAAAGACAAACTACCCCTCAACCAAGCCATCGAATTCACCAAAAAAGAAGTCCGACAACTCTTTTAAATGAAAAACGAATGTCTTTAAATGAAAAACGAATAATGAAAAATGAAAAATGATTCCGAACTTCCAATTCCCAATCCTCAATTTCTAATTTTTAATTATGTGCCCTTTCCGAAAAGTTCTTATCTTACCACTAAATCACAAAGACTCTAAGCAACTCGAAGTTTTTAAAAGTTTCTTAGTAAGAGTATCGATACTTTGTGTCACTTTGTGTCCTTGTGTCTTTGTGGTATTTTTTTCTTTGTGGTTTTCGAAGGAGACACAATTTGAAATCCTCGGTTCCCAATCCTAAGTTTTTCATTTTTCATTTTTCATTCCTCCAAACTCTGAACTCCTAACTATGTGCTCTCCATTAACTCCTCCAAATTCCTATGTGTCTATGTGCCTATGTGGTAAAATAGACCTCCGAACTATGAACTCCAAACCATGAACTCCAAACTCCCCCCCCCATGAACCCCTACGCCGTCTTTAAAATCAAAGACTTCCGTCTCTTCGTCTTCGGCAGATTCTTCATCACCCTTGCCACGCAGATGCAGGCTATCATCGTCGGGTGGCAAATCTACGAACTAACCCACGACGTCTTCTCCCTTGGTCTCATCGGGCTTGCCGAAGCCATCCCATTCCTCTTCATCTCATTATTCTCCGGCTATGTCGCCGACATCGTCCCCCGCAAACGCATCGTCATGCTCGCCTCCCTATTCTTCCTCGTCACCTCCGCCGCCCTATGGCTCATCTCCACCTACTACGCCCCCTTCCTTCTCTCTCAGGGCGTCATCGCCATCTATACCATCATCTTCATCTCCGGCATTGCTCGCGGCTTCTACTTCCCCGCTCAGTCTGCCTACATGGCACAAATCGTCCCCCGCCATCTCTATCCCAACTCCTCCACTTGGAACAGCGCAATATGGCACATCGCCGCCATCACCGGACCTGCCATTGGCGGACTCATCTACGGATTCTTCGGCGTCTCCGCCTCCTATCTCGCCGTCGTCATCTTCCTTATCATCGGCATTTTGCTCTTCATCTTCGTCCACTCCAAACCCCTGCCCGAGCGCTCCCGTGGCGAAACCCTCTTCGCCAACCTCTCCGCAGGACTCAAATTTGTATTCAACAACCAAATCATCCTTAGCGCCTTAGCCCTCGACATGTTTGCCGTACTCTTCGGCGGCGCTGTCGCTCTTCTCCCTGTCTTCGCCGGCGAAATCCTCAAAGTAGGACCCCAAGGTCTTGGTTTCCTCCGTGCCGCTCCCGCCGCGGGTGCCGTCCTCATGTCCTTGCTCTTAGCCTACCGTCCGCCCCTCAAAAACTCCGGCGCCGCACTCCTCCTTGGCGTAACGGGTTTCGGCATCGCCTATCTCCTTTTCGCCCTCTCATCCAACTTCTATCTCTCTCTCTTCCTACTATTTCTAAGCGGCGTCTTCGACAACATCTCCGTCGTCATCCGTTCCACCATCCTCCAGCTCCTCACCCCCGACAACATGCGCGGACGCGTCTCCGCCGTCAACAGCCTCTTCATCGGCTCCTCCAACGAAATCGGCGCCTTCGAATCCGGCTTAGCCGCCCGTCTCCTCGGCTTAATCCCCTCCGTCATCTTTGGCTCCACCATGACCTTCCTCGTCGTCGGCTCCGTCTTTGGTTTCGCCCCCAAAATCCGCAACCTAAGCCTCTCCCGCGAAATCTCCAAACAATAATTACTCTCATAAACTCCAAACCCCCTTCCTTATTCGTAATTCGCTAATTCGTAATTCGTAGGGCTTTCGTAATTCGCACATTCGTAACCTGTCCCGCACACGCAGTGTCGGGGTTCGTAGGGCTCTAATCCTTGGTATTTGGAATTTGGATCTTGGAACTTGGATCTTAAAACTTTGGGCGCATCCCTCCTTCGTCGGGTCGGGCTTTCCGTTCCAAGTCCTCGCGCCTGAATAACGGCGCTGTGGGCTTTCCTCTCCAATCCCTTGCGCGCGTGCCAACGGGTTATCCTCAGGTATTTATAGCATTATTCCCCTTTCCTCCTCCCATTAATTCCACATGTCATATACATACGATTCACCAATTGCCCATACATCCTGATGATAACTTCCATGCCATGTAGAGGCAGAAAATTTTCTGCCCTCCTTAAACCCCGTTAGGGGTGAAATGTTTGTAGTCCCGACCGACAGGTCGGGATAAAAATGCCCCCCCACACGCTCTAAGCCCCTTTAGGGACGAAATATATTGAATCTTAAAACCTTATTTCCCTCCTCCTAAACCTTAGTAGAAAACCCAAATACACACACAAACCAACCTTATTACCTTATTATATACACAACAACATAGATAGAATTGAATAAGGTAATAAGGTCATGACGATCCTATGTCATTCATTTCTACTAAGGTTTTATAACTGCATAACTTATAAACATTATGTGAAACCTTCCAATTAATTCCCTCCCTATTATAGTCCCGACTTCAGTCGGGATTGGGATTCTTCTCTTCCCATTTATAATCCCAACTTCATTCATAGTTGAGATTTTCCAACTCAAACATCCCGTCCCAAACAATTACACACATTCCTATCATAATGCCGACAATTCATTCGGGATTGAGGTTCTTAATTAAACATTTTAATACAACAATGATACATTACATTCTAATAGCGACACTTTACATTCTAATAGCGATACTTTGCATTCTCATAGTGAAACTTTGCATTCTCATAGTGAAACTTTGCATTCTCATAGTGAAACTTTGCATTCTCATAGCGACACTTTGCATTCTCACATTTGAAAAAATATTATATATATCCCCATAATGCAACCCCACAACAAAACCTTAAACCTCTCTAATGAATCCGTACTACTTTATAAAGCAACACATTCTGCAATCCGTCCATTCGTTTCTGTGAAACATATTTCACCCTATCTAACATATCATCAAATTTATAAACCTAACAAACTTAATCAACAATTCAACCATATTTCCCCTTCAACACCCGTTTTGCCTCCTCATACCCTATTTTCATCATCTCCGCTGCCTTCGACATGTCGAACAAGGAGTATTTATGCAGAGCTTGTGGCACAATATAGATATCGAACTGCGGAATTTTATGTTTGTTTAGCTCATGAAGCATCATGTGTATCGTTCTATCGGCAACGCTCATCATCCCATCGAAGGTATCCAGCGGAACAATGGGGTTGATGTTCACTCCGATGAGCAGTTCGCAATCATTTTCGATAGGTTCGAGGGGTAAATTGTTCAGTATGCCGCCATCCACGTAAGTGATACCCTCGATAGTCATGGGTTGGAACATAATAGGGATAGTGGATGACGCGATGATGAAGGGTGCCAGCTCGCCTTCCGATACAAAGATGGTTTTGGCTTCGTTCAAGTTGGTAACTGCGACGTGCAATGGTAGTTTCAGCTCATCGAAGTGCTTAGCATGAAGCTTTTCGAGCAGAGTTTTATACAAACCCGTCATGCGAACGAATCCCCGCTTGGGAACAATGAACTCGAGGTACTTATACATGCTTTTATGGATGAATATATCGTAGATTTCCTGCGGAGAATACCCATCGGCATACAGAACTCCGACGATAGAGCCTACACTTGCACCCACGATGACCTCGGGATAGATGCCTGCCTCGTTCAAAGCTTTGATGACGCCCAGATGAGCGAATCCGCGGACCGCGCCGCCACTAAGGACTAAGCCTGTTTTGTATTTTTTAGTTGATATTGTCATGATGTGTGATGTTTATAGGGTACAAAGATGATGAAATAGAGCGCGACTATGGCAACGGCGACTGCGGAGAGGCACATCGTGGTAGCGGAGCCCCACAGAAACCATATCACCCCTGCTGCGGAGCTTGCTAACATCGTTGCAAGGCTGTTGAATGCCGTGAAAGCGCCGATGGCTGTGGCGGTTTGATGTTGTGGGATAATATTGGTGATCCATGCTTTGCCAATACTTTCGGAGCAGGCAGCATAAATGCCATAGATGAACAGCAAAGCGAAAAAGATGATGGCGTTGGTGTTGAAAGCGAAGCCTGCATAGACCACCGCGAAGAGAAAAAAGCCCACAACGAGCAGGGTTTTGAGTCCGATTCTGTCGGCAAGCGCTCCGATGGGGTAAGCAAAGATGGCGTAGATGAGGTTATAGAAGATGTAGGCGAGGATGAGGTTGACATCGCTGAAGCCGGCTTGTTTCATCACCAAAAGAAGAAAGACGTCGGAGCTGTTGAAGAGGGTGAAGAGCAATAGACCGATGACCAAGCGCTTGTAATGGACAGGCGATAGGCGCACAAAGGCGATGAAGGAGAAGAAAGTGGGTTTGGTTTTGGGAACGGGGATGGTTGGGGTATGTTCTTTCAACAAAAAGGTGAGCAGTATGCTGACTATGCCCGGGAAGATAGCCAACATGAAGAGTAATTTGTACTGTTGTGGATAGAAATGCAACAAGATGAGCGCAACAATGGGACCCATGAAGGCGCCGATGGTGTCGAAGGTGCGATGAAACCCGAACACTTTGCCTTTGTGTTCTTTGGTGGTTTGGTCGGAGAGGTAAGCGTCGCGTGCGCTTGTGCGTATGCCTTTGCCTAAGCGGTCGGAAGTGCGGGCGAAGAAAATCCACAGGGGATAGGCGAACAAAGCCATCATGGGTTTGGATATTGCGCTGAGCAGATAGCCAAAGCGGATGAAGGGAACGCGTTTGCCTTTGGCGTCGGAGAGTTGACCGAAGTAGCCTTTGCTTAGTCCTGCTGTGGCTTCGGCAAGCCCTTCGAGGATGCCGATGAGCAGGATGGAAAAGCCGATGCTCTTGAGGAAGAGCGGCATGACGGGGTATAGCATTTCGCTCGACACATCGGTGAATAGGCTTACCAATGATAGTATCCAAATGGGTCGGGTGATTATCTTCTTTTTCATGGGTGCAAAAATACGGTTTTATTGCGTGTTTGGATGAGAAATGAAAAATATTTTTTAAAGAAAGTTTAGTTGGGATTGGTTATTTAATTAATTTCGCGGCTTTATTAATTAAGGTTCATTAAAAACATATATAATATGAAAAAGGTATTGATATTAGGCGCCGGTATGGTTGCCAATCCGATTATTAAACATCTGCTTGAGAAGCAATATGGCGTTACAGTAGCTGCATTGAATTATGATGAAGCGAAACGCATGGTGGGTGATGCACCCAACGGCAAGGCATTGCATTGGACTACGGATGATGAAACGATGTTGAACACTTTAGTTGCGGAACATGATGTGGTGGTGAGTTTGTTGCCCTACGCGTTTCATGTGATGGTTGCGAAATGCTGCGTGAAACATAAGAGAAGCATGGTTACGACCTCTTATGTGAAGCCTGAGATGCGTGAATTGGATGCGCCTGCCAAAGAAGCGGGGGTGATTATCTTGAATGAGATTGGTTTGGACCCCGGAATAGATCACATGTCTGCGATGCGCATCATTGATAAGGTACATGCAAAGGGCGGCACGGTGGATGAGTTTTATTCCCTGTGTGGTGCGTTGCCTGCTCCCGAATCGTGCGACAATCCGTTCAACTATAAGTTTTCGTGGAGCCCGAAAGGGGTTGTGTTAGCGGGGAATAATGATGCGATGTTCTTGAAAGATGGGCAAACGGTGGAGTTGCCTACTAAGGATTTGTTTAAGAAGCCGATGAAGCTTGATTTTCCTGATGTTGGCAGCTTGGATATTTATCCCAATAGAGATTCGTTGTCCTATATTGATATTTATGGCGTTCCTGAGACCAAAACTATGTATCGTGGCACGTTTCGCTTTGCGGGTTGGTGTGAGACTTTGGATGTGTTGAAAGCATTGAAATGTACTTTGCCTGATACTTTTGATTTTACGGGGAAAAGCTTTGCGGAAGCTGTTGCGATGGTGAATGGTTTGGATGCTTCGGGCGATGTTAGGAAGCAAGTGGCTGCGTTGTTGCATATCCCTGAAGATGCTTATGCGCTGAAAGCGATTGCATGGTTGGGATTGTTTAGCAAGGAGGCAATGAACCGCACCAAAGATTCCATGTATGAGATTACGTCTGATTTGATGATAGAGAAGATGATGATTACGGAAACTGACCGCGATATGGTAGCGATGATGCACATCTTTAAAGTGTCGTATCCCGACGGGACTTCGGAAGTGATCAAGTCGCGAATGTTGGATTTTGGTTCGTTGAAAACAGATACGGCTATTGCTCGCACGGTTGCCGTGCCTGCTGCCATCGCTGTGGAGATGATTTTGCATGGAGAGATTAAAGTGAAGGGTGTGCATATCCCTGTGATTGCGGATATTTATAATCCTGTGTTGGACAATTTGGAGAAACTTAATATAAAGATGATAGAGGAATATGGTTTGCCTTTGTCGGAGAGATTATAATACAACATTAAAACGTTAACGATGAAATTTGGAAAATGGATAGGCGGTGGGTTGGGATGGGCTTTTGGCGGACCCATCGGTGCTCTGCTTGGGTTTGCTGTTGGTTCGGTGTTGGATTCAATTACTGTGACATCATTACAAACGCAATCGCCTACAATGCAGGGGGATTTTATAGCGAGTTTGTTGGTGCTTACAGCCGCTGTAATGAAAGCCGATGGGAAGGTGTTGAAATCGGAGTTGGAGTATGTGAGAAGGACTTTTCAGAGTCAGTTTTCGCCCGAAATCACGCAACAGAATATGCTGATGCTACGCGATATTTTGAAGCAAGAGATTCCTGTGAAGGATGTTTGTTATCAGATAGCGGAATATATGGACTATTCATCGCGTTTGCAGTTGTTGCATTATCTGTTTGGGATATCGTCTGCCGACAATGAGGTGCATCCGAGCGAAGTGAGATTGATTGAGGAAATTGCTTCTTCTATTGGCATAGCCGAAGCGGATTATCGCTCAATAAGAGCCATGTTTGTGGCGGATACCGATAGTGCTTATAAGATACTCGAAATAGAACCTACTGCGACAGATGCTGAACTGAAATCAGCGTATAGAAGTATGGCTGTGAAGTATCATCCCGATAAGGTAAGCCATTTGGGAGTTGAAATGCAGAAGGCGGCTAATGAAAAGTTTCAGAGCGTGAATGCGGCGTATGAAACGATAAAGAAACAGCGAGGCGTTAACTAATGACTTATTATAGTTGCACTTCTTTATGGCGGGGACATGTAATGATATGATCATTTATCATCCCTGCGGCTTGCATGAAGGCATAACAGATGGTGGTGCCAACGAAAGAAAAGCCTCTTTTGCGGAGGTCGGTGCTCATTTTATCTGATTCGAGAGTGCTTGCAGGCATTTGTTTTAGCTCTGTCCATGTGTTGACAATGGGTTGGTGATTCACGAAACTCCAAATGTATGCATCAAATGTACCAAACTCTTTTTGCACAGCAAGAAAACACTTTGCGTTTTTAACGGTAGCGAGTATCTTCTGTCTGTTGCGAATGATGGCTGTGTCTTGCATCAGAGATTCTATCCTATTGTCGTCAAATTGAACTATCTTATTTGCATCAAAATCATCAAAGGCACGACGAAAGGCTTCTCTTTTGTGCAAGACTATCTTCCAATTCAATCCTGCCTGAAAGGCATCCAAAACCATAAACTCAAACAACTTCTGATCATCATGCAACGGAACGCCCCATTCCGTATCATGATAGGCAATCATACTTTCATCTTTTGAGGTCCAAGGACAGCGGTTTTCCATTTAGTCTGCAATGTTGAGGGTGTGCCCCAATCTGTCTTGTTTGGTTTTCAGATAGGTAATATTGTGTTCGTTGGGTGCTATGACGATTGGAATATTACCCACTATTTCGATGCCGTAGCCTGTCAATCCACTTAGTTTTTTAGGATTGTTGGTCATTAAGTTTATTTTGCCTGCACCTAAATCGCGGAGAATCTGAGCGCCGATGCCATAATCGCGTTCGTCGGCTTTGAAACCAAGTTTCTCATTGGCTTCGATGGTGTCATAACCTTGTTCTTGGAGGTGATAGGTCTTTAATTTGTTTTCAAGCCCGATGCCTCTTCCTTCTTGATTCATATAAATCACAATACCTTTGCCTGCTTTTTCTATGGCTTGCATGGCTTGGTGCAGTTGTTTGCCGCAATCGCAACGACATGAACCAAAGATATCGCCTGTGGCACATGACGAATGAACTCTAACCAAAATAGGTTCATCATGTTCCCACGTTCCTTTGGTCAATGCAAGATGAATTTGTTCTGTGGTGTTTTCACGATATAAGGTGAGTTTGAAATGACCCCATTCGGTGGGCAAATCAACGCTTTCTTCTTTACTGATGAGGCTCTCATTCTTGATACGATAGGCAATGAGGTCTTTGATAGAGATAATCTTCAAATCAAATTTCTCGGCTATCTTATATAAATCCATCAAGCGCGCCATCGTTCCATCTTCATTCATGATTTCAACCAAAGCACCTATAGGACGCAAACCTGCTAATCGCGCTAAATCAACGGTGGCTTCGGTGTGACCTGCTCTGCGCAACACGCCGCCATCTTTGGCACGTAGGGGAAATATATGTCCCGGACGACCCAACTCATTTGGCTTGGTATTAGGATTCGACATAGCTTTGATGGTTTTCGAACGGTCGGAAGCTGAAATACCTGTGGTGCATCCATCGCCTAATAAATCAACAGAAACGGTAAATTGGGTTTCGTGTGAAGAGGTGTTTTTAGCCACCATCATATCAAGTTCGAGGTTTTGACATATCTCGGCAGAGGTGGGAGCGCAGATGAGTCCGCGTCCGTGTTTCGCCATAAAATTTATTTTCTCAGGCGTCATTGTTTCGCCTGCTGTGATAAAGTCGCCTTCGTTTTCGCGGTCTTCATCATCCACTACGATGATGATTTTTCCTTGACGGAAATCTTCTATAGCTTCGGCGGTAGTATTTAGTTTGTAATCCATGGTTTTTTATTTTCGGCTGCAAAGGTAATTATAATCGCTAAAAGGAGCGCATATTAATTGATATTTTAATGAAAGATATATCCTTTTTGCCATAAAGCAGACAAATCCATGGAGAGTGCCACAGTGTAATGTATCATCACACCCATCCATATCGTTCGACTTTTCAGGCTTAAGGTGCCCAACACTATGCCTGCTATGATGGCTGCAATGGTTTCGGGGAAAGGCTTTCCGAAATGTATCATGCAATAGGGGATGGTCATGATGAAGACGCTGTAGTAGCCAAATTGGCGTTTCAATCCGTGAACTAAAAATCCTCGAAAGAAAAACTCAACAGCAATGAATTGAAAAAAATAGAGCACTTGCCATATCCAAAAGTTGGGATAAAGCGGTTCGCCACTATACATTCTATAGAAAGGATAACGATTTTGAAAGCTCTGAGTGGTGGAAAAAAACAGGATGATGGGTATCATAATACAAAAAAACAGGATGTAAATCTTGTAATCTTTATAGAGGTTGCCAATGGTGAAGCCGTACTCAGAGATTTTTTCTTTGAACACTATTTTAATCAGCAAAATCGGCATCACTATATAAAAAAACAAAATCACCACCACCCAATAGCCCAAGGAGAACAATTGGTGGTTGATTTGATGCTCGATATAAAAGCGCGCTTTGTCGGCAAAGGCAGCGAAGCCGTGATTTTTTAAGAATTGAATGAGGAGGTAATAGCCGTCGTCTTTACCAATATATTCAATGCAGCTCAATGAGATACAGGCGATGACCGCTATAAGCAGTATTTTGTAATTAAATTTTTGAAGACCTGAGTTTCTGATGAACTCTTCGTGTTCTAATTGTATGTTACGGAAAGTATCTGAAAAGATTTTTCGGAAGAGATAGTTCATTGATAGAATAAAAAAAATCCTCCAATAGTGGAGGATTTTTATTGAATGCTTTTAGGTGAAATTATTTAGGTTTGTAAGTGTACGTACAAGTTGTAGTGTATTTTACAAAATTGATAGTTTCAGTTCGGTTCAATTTTAATACAAGCTCTTTGCTTTTTAGGGCATATATTTCATACACATCCAAGGTGTGTTCGCCTTGATGAATGGTGGTATATGCATTGCCTGCTGTAGGGTTGTAAACAAAATTGGTTACTTGCATTGACACCAATTCTTTGTTTTTAAAACCATTTTGTTGGTTGGCGCCCATAAAATACCAAAGCCCTGTTATTTCATAGTTTCTAACGATTTGTGTCAAATCTTCGGTGAAGGATTCTATGTAATTATAAGTGCCATTTGATTTTATATTGTTGGTGATAGTACCCTTGTAGGTGGTATCAGAATAAAAAACCGTGTCGTGAGGGGTGGGGGTGGGCCAACTGACGGTGGTTTGCCAATCCACTTTTTTACTCGAACCATCATAGGTGGTTTCTTTTCTAATGTTTTGATAGGTGAAAAGTTCATTAAAACTCGACATTTTCCATTCGTTCGTGATACGTGCTTTGCGCGTATATAATGAGAAAAATGGGTCGCCATCGCCTTTTTTACAGGAGCTTACCATCAAACCAAATACTACACAAAGTAGCATGGCGGATACAAATCGTATATGTTTTTTCATGATCAATGAATTTAATTTGAGTGCAAATATAGAAAAAATATAATAGCAAATAAAAAAAAAGTTTTTTTTATTGGTTTTATACGGTCAAAATAGGGGTAAAGGTTTCAGTTTTGAGGAAACTTTTGTGATGTTTTTTATTTGTAACTCCTATTTTGCCAAATAGGAGAAGTTTGATTTTTATAGTAGTAAAAATGCAAAACAAAGGTATCATGCAACCTCTTTTTATTTTCAATATTTTTTGATGCCAAATATTTCAACATATATATATGGTCGAAATTTATAAATTACGGGCATTTCTATATCGCGAAATGGGCATAATTTATAAATTAGAGGCATTACTATATCGCGAAATGGGCATAATTTATAAATTAGAGGCATTACTATATCGCGAAATAGGCGTAATTTATAAATTAAGGGCATTACTATATCGCGAAATAGGCATAATTTATAAATTATAGGCATTTCTATATCATGCTATATAGACAATTTAAACATTATAATGTGCTATATATATGGATGTTATGATATATTTAGATGGATAGGAAGGGGGGGTGAATGAAAAATTTTATTTAGGATTTAGATAATAGTGTTGTTTAACCCGTAGGGTTCTAAAGTCGCTAGATAATGTATGTATTATTGATAAAGACCACAATTCTTTTTTTTGCCAAAAAAAAAGCCCCATATTGCTATGAGGCTTTTCTGAAAATGTTTTAAACAACTATTTGGCAGTATAAGTCATAGTGCCTTTTGTTGAAGAAGCAGTGCCGGAATTAGAAGTTTCGTCAATTAAAACAATAATTTCTTTGTTTTTTAACTCATCCAATCTCCAAGTATAATCAGGTGTTACCCCTGTATAGGTTGCAGTTGTGGCAACTCCACCTGCGGGAGTATAAACAATTTGTGTTTCGAAAAAAGAAACAACTTCTTTACTTTTAATGTCATTATCTTTATTTCCTTCCATAAAATACCATTGCCCGGTTTCAACACGTGTAGCACCATCATTTATAACAGTACGCTTATACGTACCATCTTTAATGATTTCAACAGTTTCTGTATAAGATTGCGAACCGCCAAGACTGCTCGAAACAGTTGCTCCGGTGTAAGTCAAGGTTTCGCTTGTTCCTGAAGTATAGACCACCGAACCCGATGATAAAGTCCATTCAGCTACCAAACGAGCTTTTCTTGAACGTAAAGAAATTCCGGGGTCATTTGCCCCTTTTTTGCATGATTGCAACATTGGTACTGCCATCACGGCTACCAATAATACTAATACTAATCTTTTCATAGTTTTTTTGTTTTTGGTTAATAATTGCGTTTAATTGTTTGTTTTGTTTAATAATTTATTGTGGTTAATAATTCGGTGCAAATATAGTAATATTTTAATACGTGCCTATAAACTTTTCTTTAAATTTATCTCTTCCGAAATTATACTCAAGTCGGAAGAGGTCGGATTGCTCAGAATATGGGTGGTTTCGTCTTTCATGGTCAATTTCACTTCGTCGCTCGATAATTTCACGATTTTATAAACCCGCGCCATCAAATCGCCCGTGCCCACCCAATTGGTAGTGCTCGTGCTACCGTTGATTTGCAATATGGTGGTCTCTTTGGTGGGTTGCAGTCCCAAAAGTTCTTTACTTTTGGTGTCGCTATCTTTGCTGCCGCCCGAAAAATACCAACTACCTTCTTCTTTATAGGAACAAGTAGAAGTATCGGTCGAAACATATTGATCCCACAAATACGTACCGTTTTTGCTGAACGAAATTTTCATCGTTGCATGTGCTATGTAGTGATAATTGGCATACATGGTGACGAACGAAGCCCCATCAAACTCGTATGAAACGCTGTTGCTGTTGGTTTGTTCCACGCGTTTGTAGAACGAGAACCCCCAATCCTGACACAAACGATGCTTGCGCGAATAGAATGAAAGGGAAGGATCTTCTGCCCCTTTCTTGCAGGCGTTGAAAATTGGAATCATAATCATGGCAGCCAAAACCACCACTAATAAGCGTCTAAATGTTTTCATATATGTACTTTTAAAAAACTGTGTAAAATTACAAACATTTTTGATATCTGATGAAAAAAAAATAAAATTTTTACTTTTTACGTAAGAAAAAGAAAAAGGTTTTAGGAATTTTCATTACTTACAATTTTTTTCTAGTTTCGCAGCAGCAAGCTTATAGCCCAATGCTGATGCGGATTGCAAGTCTTCGCACATGCCTTTCGTATCTTTCAATTGATCTTTGCAGGCAGCGCGAAAATAATACCACTCACCATTCGAGAAAATTTTCAAGGCATTCGTATAATCTTCCAAAGCTAAAGCATATTTATTTTGGTCTAAATTAATTTTTGCACGTCCTGCGTAGGCTTCTGCGCTGCGCGGATTCAGTTGCAGGGCTTTGTTGTAGGCGATTTGGGCATTTTTTGGTTTATTTTGTTTTAGATATATTTCTGCCATAAAAATATTGGAAGAATCGCTTTGCGGATTCAATTGATTCACCTTCGTGAAATCTTTCAAAGCTTCGTCCAATTTCGCTGATTTATAATAGCAGATTGCACGTTTGAAGTACAAATCAGTTCCCTTTTGTCCAAAGGAAGTCATCAAGGTAGTGAAATCGGCTATGGCTTTTTCATAGCTTGCTGAAAGATATAAGGCATTAGCTCTGTGTTTATAGATGTCAACGTTTTGAATTTTATTGTCCATTGCTTTTGAGAAATCAGCAGCCGCGGCAGGATATTTCTTGTCTTGTTCATAAAGCAAGCCACGTTGATAATAGGCTTCCGCAAAATCTGCCTTCAGGCTGATGGCTTTCCCAAAATCGGCTATAGCATCAGCTTCTTTCTTGGTTTTTTCATAAAGCAATCCTCGTTTGAAATAGGCGTCGGCATTGCGTTCGTTCAGTTGCAGCACCACTGTCAGGTCTTTCAAAGCCGCTTTGGTATCATTGATTTTTAAATAATAATTTGCTCGCGCGATAAAGGCATCTTCACTCTTGGGTCTCAGTTCGATGGCTTTGGTATAATCTGCTAAGGCGTTTTTATCTTGTTTTAGTTCGATATAAGAAGCCGCCCGCAAAACAAATGCTTGGTAATAGTTCGGATTCACTTGAATTGCCTTGGTAAAATCTTTCACGGCTAAATCATGCTTTTTCTGAACAACATAACATTTGCCACGCTCCAAATAGGCTTCATAAAAGGTTTCATTCTTTTGCACACATTTGGTGAAATCTAAAATTGCATTGGCAATATCTTTATTCTTAACCTTCAACACCCCCGCATCGTAATAAGAATTCGCTGTTTGTGCCCAACCATAAACGGAAAGCATCCCAACGAAAACAGTAAGCAATAAGAATTTTTGAGCCTTCATAATTGTTTGATGAAATAAATATCGGCAAAGCTAAAAATTATCCGCCAACTAATAAAATTTATTTTCAGATTTCGAGTTTATTCGGATATTATTTAACTAAAGTGGGCTATTGAGAAATAAAATAATACTTTTGCCACATTAGTATAGGCTTGATGGATGATAAAAATTTAATTGACAATTTGATTTCGGGCGACCAAAAGGCGTTCAAATCCTTGGTGGATTTGTATGCTGATAGGGTGTTTCGGGTGTGTTATAGCTTTGTCAATCATCGGCAGAATGCAGAAGACTTGAGTCAGGAAGTGTTTATCGAAGTATTTCGCAGCATAGCGCAATTCAAACGGGAATCGCAAATCGGCACCTGGCTCTATCGCATCGCCATCAACAAATCCTTGAATTTTATCCGTAAGAAAAAGCAAACGCAATGGTTGGTGAATTTCGGTTTGCTATCTAATTTGGATGAAGACAAAACGATTGCCAACAACAGCATCCCCGAATTGAGCGCGGAAAGCCAATTTATCAATCAAGAGCAAAAGAAACTGTTGTACGAAACGATTGAGAAGCTTCCCAAAAATCAACGCATCGCTTTCACCTTACATAAATTGGACGACATGTCCTATAAAGAAATTTCCGAAATAATGGATGTGTCGCTTTCGTCGGTGGAATCCTTGCTGCATAGGGCAAAGAAAGGTCTGCAAGAAAAACTTTTAAAAAACTTTCGATAGCTGCGCAAGTTTTTTCTTATAATGGTGTCAAACAAATACGAGTTTAAATCATGGAATGTCATAATGTAAAAAATCAATTGGTGGATTTCTTCTATAAAGAGTTGGAAAAGGATTCTTTTATGGAAGTGCAAAATCATGTAAGTACCTGTGCGGAGTGTTCTATTATATATGGTAACATTTCTAAGGTGCTCAGCGCCGCCGATGATGTGAAAGTTGCACAAACGGATGCTTTTTACAACACGCGGTTATTTGCAAAATTAGAAGGCACGACACATGCAACGCCTTATTGGATGTTTCAAAAAAAACTCTTGCGTCCTGTTTTATTAGTTTCTATGGCTGCTTTGGGTATTTTTGTTGGTGTAACTATCGGCAACACACTCCCTGAGAAAACAACAACGACTGAAAATGGCAATGTGATTATTGCCACCTTAGCAAGCGAATATTATGTGGGCACCAGCAATGAAGACAATTTGGAGAATTATTATTTAACCGATAAAAAATAAAAAGATGAATTACTTCTCGAATAAGAAAATCTCGTTTTGGATAGTCATGGCTGTGATAATTTTGAACTGTACCGCCATCGGCACCATCCTATATAAATTATATGTACACCCTACGGAAAAAAGAGAGTGCAACAAAATGCCCTGTGCGCAATCCTATCTCGAAAGCGAACTGAAACTTTCGCCCGTTCAGGCAGCGGAGTTCAAGAAGCTAAAAGAAAAACATCACGACACAGTGTGCGCGGTGAATCAACTGATGAAAACAAAACGGAATTACCTCTCCGAAAATATGACCAGACCCAATCCCGACACCTTGATGCTGATGAAAACGGCTGATGAAAT
Source organism: uncultured bacterium (assembly GCA_903862465.1). Taxonomy (GTDB): domain Bacteria; phylum Bacteroidota; class Bacteroidia; order Bacteroidales; family CAIWKO01; genus CAIWKO01. The sequence goes on from CAIOYH010000027.1 coordinate 25,806, forward strand.
CGGACTGTTGTATGCGCAGATTCGCAAGTTGTATGTGATGCATTATTTTCAATTGTGGAAGGTATGCGATGCGCAGCAACGAGTGAAGTTGGCATCCATCTTTGGCAAGATGTTCTGCTCTGAATGTAGAATGGGCGACAGTATGCCCAATAGAATGAATCGCCATCAAGCCCACGGAGCTTGTGGTATGCATAAAAATAAATATTAATCAATAAAATAAATAAACATGAAAAAAATGAAATTAAAACTAATGATGGTGCTGTTGATAGTGATGTCCGGCACGTTTTTCAACACGACTTTGTTTGCGCAAGGTCCAGGTTCAGCTCAATGTCAAGGCAACATGGGAAAAGGTAACGGCATGAAAGAAGGTCAAAAAGCCGGATGCTGTGGCATTTCGGATTTGACTGCCGAACAACAAAAACAAATTGATGCTTTGAAATTGAATTTGATGAAAGAATCAATGGCGATTAAAAATCAAATTGAAGAAAAGAAAGCACATCTCATCACCGTTTCATCAGGCGACAATGTGGATATGACGGCTGTGAACAAAACTATTGACGAACTCTTCGCATTGAAAGCTGATTTGGTGAAAAAACATCAAGCTTTCAAACAAGATGTGCGCAAACTGTTGACTGCAGACCAAAAAGTGGTGTTCGATTTGAATCAAGCCAAGAAGCAAGGCAAAGGGTCAAAAGACTGCAAAGGCATGGGCGGCAAAGGACATCATGGAATGAAATGCCAAAGCAATTCAGGTTGCCAAATGGGTAATGGCGGTTCAGGTTGCCAAATGGGTAACGGCGGTTCAGGTTGCCAAATGGGTAATGGCGGATCAGGTTGCCAGAAAGGCAGCGGAGGTTCCGGTTGTCCGCAAAAAGATACAAAATAATAAATTTAGCATTGACTTTCCGAAGGCTTATACAATAAATAGGCTTTCGGAAAGTTTTTTATTTACATCCTTAACAAAAGCATCATCATTCATCAAAAGGAATCTGCGCTGAAATTGGCTATGATGTGCATCAACATAAATCAAAAAACAAAAACATACGAAATGAAATATATTCTAACTATCTTATTATTGCTATCTATAGCTTTGACTTCCGAAGCACAAAATAAACCCGGCAGTGGCGGCGGCAATGGCAATGGCAACGGCATGCGCGGCGGCGAAGCCCAAACGCCTATCGGCACTATCGTCGGTGTGGTGATTGACAAAAAAACCAACGTCCCTGTCGAATTTGCCAATGTGATAGTGTGTCGCCAGAAAGACACTTCTATGGTTACGGGCGCTCTTTCGAACATCAAAGGAAAATTCAACATTGATAAGGTACCTTTTGGTAAGTATATAATAAAGGTAAACTTTATTGGTTTCAAACCCACTTTTGTTCCCAACATTATGGTGAAACCCGATAATAGCGACATCAATATCGGTACGGTGGAGTTGGAATCTTCTGCAACCAATTTGGATGCTGTGGTGATTAGCGGACAGAAAGATCAGATAGAATATAATTTGGACAAACGCGTGATCAATGTGGATAAAAACACTTTGACCTCGGGCGGCACCGCTTTGGATGTGATGCAGACCATTCCCTCGGTGAGCGTGGATATTGATGGCACAGTGAGTTTGCGTGGTTCGAGCAATGTTACCATCTTTATTGATGGTCGCCCTTCGGCACTCACGAGCTTAGATCAGATGCCTGCCGCGATGATTGATAAGGTGGAAATCATTACGAATCCTTCGGCACGCTACGACCCCGATGGCATGTCGGGCATCATCAACATCGTTACCAAAAGAAAAAAAGAACCCGGCTACAACGGCATGGTTTCGGCGAATGTGGGCACGGGCGGCAAATACAGCGGCTCCTTGAACTTGGGCTACAGCCGCAAGAAGTTTAACCTGTTTGCCAATGTGGACTTCCGCAGGTTTCACTCTCCATCCAACAGCACTACTTACCGCGAATTGTATCATTTGGACACCACCACCTATTACGAACAAGATAATAAAAACATCCGCAGTGGTTATTTTTCCAATGTGAAAATCGGTGCTGACTATTTCATCAACAAGAAAAATACATTGTCATTTACGGGCACCTACAACTATCGCAATTTTCTGCCAAACGACACCACTTCCTATCAGAATTTTGATATGAACAATATCGTTACCGATTTCTACAAGCGCGGCAATCATGGCAAAAACAGCAACAACGGCTTCGAGTTGAGCTTAGATTATCGAAAAACCTTTACACAAAAAAATCAAGAACTCACCGCCAACCTCTTTTATTCAAATTCAAAAGGTGATTCCTATTCAGATTTAAACACCTTGTGGTTCGATGGTACTCTGCCCATAGATTCCACTTTGCTGAGCCAAACTACAGACAACTTAGGCGTCAACCAAAACTATTTGGCGCAAGTGGATTTTGTGCGACCCTTGGAGAATGGCGGCAGGATAGAGATGGGATATAAAGGCACGTATAAAAACAACGAAAACGATTATGTGTTGAGCAATAAGATGAACGATGGGCAATGGGTCACCAATATGAATACCAGCAACGACTTTCTCTATCAGGAGCAAATCCATGCTGCCTATTTTATCTATGCCAATAGCTTGAAGAAATTCAAGTATCAATTGGGTTTGCGTGCCGAGCAGGCTATCAGCGTTTCGAACCAAAAGACGATGGAGAAAATCTATCGCAACGACTATTTCAATTTGTTTCCCACCATACATTTCAAATACGAATTCACCGACCACAACGCCCTCCAGTTGAGCTACAGCCGCCGTGTGAACCGTCCGCGTGCGGGCAACATGAACCCTTTCATCAACAACACCGACCCCATGAACCTCTCTGCCGGCAATCCCTTCCTGAAACCCGAATACACCAACTCCTTCGAGCTTGGACATCTCATTGATTTCAAATCCACATCCTTCAACACCACCCTCTTTTATCGCGAAACCGAAAACATGATCACCACCGTCATCAACGTCTTGCCGGGCGGCATCACCATGAGCACCTACGACAACCTCAACAAAGGCTCCTCCTTTGGTTTGGAGTTGATTTACAGTCAGGGCATCGCCAAATGGTGGAAAATCAATGCCAACCTCAGCTATTTTGGTTTGAAATATGACGGCAATGTCAACGTGGCGGGCTTGAGCAAAGTCAACACCAGTTGGACTGCCAAGGTCAACTCAACCATGACCTTTTGGAAATCCTTCGACGTGCAACTGAGTTTCAACTACACCGCGCCACGCGTCACCGTGCAAAGTGGCGGCGACTTCCGCGGCGGCTATTCGGGCGGACAAGGCAAACAAATTGCCAACTACTCCATGGATATCGGTTTGAAAAAAGACTTCCTCAAAAACAAACTCACCGTAACCGCCCGTTGCAGCGATGTGTTTCTCACCAACAAATATCGCCTCACCACCGATGCCTCCAACTACTATTCCCTCTCCAACCGCTATCGCGAAACCCGCGTGCTCTATGTGGGCGTTTCCTACAAGATAAACGGCGGCATCAAACAAAAGAAACGCAAAACCAACGGCGACGACACGCAACCTGAAGGCGACTACTGAAAATAAGAACCAAATACCAAATTCCAAGCTCCAAATTCCAAGAACGCCTAACGGATACTTTAGCGACAAGCCTTTGGATTTGGGTTTTGGAACTTGGATTTTGGTTCTTTTCTTTTGGGCGCATCCCCGACAAGAAATTGTCGGGGTCGGGCTTTCCGTTCCTAGTCCTCGCGCCGCGAAGAAGCGGCGCTGTGGGCTATCCACTGCAATCCCTTGCGCGCGTGCCAACGGGCAATCCTCAGGACTTTTAATCATCATTTCCATTCTTCCTCCCTATTATTCTCATGCCTGTAGGGGTAGAAAATCTTCTGCCTTCTACATTATTTTAATCCAAATCATTTAGGTAATATGGCGAATAGGAATAACATAATTCGAATAGCGAAGTATGGTATTTTCTGTCAAACTCAGCTTTAGCTTTTGTTTATAGACACTAAGATAGAACTCATTAAAAACACTTTAAAGCTAAATGTTATAATCAATAAGACATTCTTATGCGTTATTTTCTCATCTGTGAAAGTCATTAGCAGAGCAATGAAAGTCATTTACACATCCGAGAAAGACACTTGCAGAGCTGTGAAAGTAATATGCACACCTGTGAAAGTTATTTGCAGAGCTGTGAAAGCCGCTTGCAGAGATGTGAAAGCCATTTGCAGAGATGTGAAAGTCACATGCAGAGATATGAAAGTCATCTGCACACCTGAGAAAGTCATTTGCAGAGCTATGAAAGTCATTTGCACTTCTGTGAAAATCATTTGCAGAGCTGTGAAAATCATTTGCACACCTGTGAAAGTTCCTAGCAGAGCTGTGAAAATCATTTTCAGAGCTGTGAAAGTTGCTAGCAGAGGTGTGAAAGTCGTTTGCAGAGCTTTAAAAATCGCTTGAAAAGTTATGAAAGTGATATGTTAGGTTCAGGAAATAGCATTTTGACACTATCCCGTTCGGAACGACCTTTAACCCTTTCGGGAAATCCAAAAATCTTAATTTTTTAGTGTATCTTAGAGTGCTTAGTGCCTTAGTGGTTTTATTTTCTTAACCACAGAGGAACACAGTGTAAAGAAACAATGGTACACAGAGGCATTTAGTGGCATTCGTAATTCGCCAATTCGTAATTCGTAGGGGGTATATTCGTAATTCGTAGTACTGTCAGAACTTAGCCACCAACTTAATATTAAACAAGCGATTCGTCAACTCATTCGGCACCGCATATTGCCTATTGTTCACATCTTTTATCCAGAGATATGAAATCGTGTTCAAACGTCCGAACAAGTTAAACACCTCGCCCGAAATCCACAAGGATTTGATAAAATGGAAAGGATTCTTCTTGGATAAGATAGAGCTTTCGTCAATAATAGATTTCGAGAAACCTATATCCACCCTGAAATAGGAAGGCATACGCAGCGTATCCAAATAGCGTTTGTGTTCGGGCGGACCGAAAGGCAGCGGGCTTGAATACACCAAATTCAAATGGATTTTGAAGGTGGGCCAACGGGGGAAATGGTCTTGGAAAAACACATTCACATTCAGCAATTGGTCGGTAGGGCGGGGCACATAGCCTGTTTCGTGGCGCACACTGTCGGCTATCACAGCATTTTGGGTATAGCCGGCTTGTATCAAATTCCCGTTCTTATCATAATAGCTCATATACGATTCCCCTTCAATCTTCTCGCGCGTCTGCATCAACGAAATCCCCAACCACGACTCATCGCCTTTCACAAACTCCCCATTAATTTTCATGTCCAAGCCTGCGGCATATCCTTTGCCGTTGTTGTTCGCAAAATATTGGATTTTCACATTATCTATTTCGTAGGGATTCAGATGGTCGAGTATTTTATAATATGCTTCCGCAACAAACTTAAACGGACGATTCCACAGTTTGAAATTCCAATCCGAACCCACCAAAAAATGTATGGATCGCTGTGCTTTCACATCCGTATTAATCACCCCATCAAAACCCTTCATCTCTTTATAGAATGGCGGCTGATAATACATCCCGCTCGAAAATCGGAACACAATGTCGCGTTTCCAATGCGGTTTATACGAAAGCGTCAAACGTGGACTTACGCACAATTCATTATTCAAATCCCAATAGGTGGCTCTTGCGCCAACGGTGAGGGCGAGTTCAGCACTATCTATATCAAAGGTCCACGTGTTTTGCAAAAAAGCGTTGATGCGATTGCTTTGCACATAGTTCTTGCGTTTAACCACATCTTGCAAAAGAATCGGATTTTCGCCTTGCAATCCCGGATTGGTGTAGCCAACAGAATCGGGGTGATGCGGAATGGTGAAGCCTGATGAATCTATCATCTCCCATTCTTTCAGATTATCTTCAATGATTTCGTGTTGATATTTCAATCCAAATTGCAGATAGCTTCTCTTTTTGGTATATCCGCCTTTCAATTCCGTACTCATCACCGTGGCATACAACTCATCGCGCGCATGTTGAAAATGGGTGCCAACGCCTAAAATCTCTTTCATATCGCCAAAATCTGCTTTGCCAAAGTCGGCTTCCAAGCGTCCGATTAAATACTGCCCGTTGATATCATAGCGTTGCGTTTCGTGGGTTTGATATCCCGAACTTATCCATTTCATAAACAAATTATCCGTCGGCTTATACGTAAAGGTAAGCGCACCCAAATAGGTGTTGATTTTGTCCAACTCTTCTCCTTCGAAGAATATCTTCAAGGCGTAGGACTCCTGCACGGTTCCAAACTGCGTTTCCCGCGATTCGGGAATCACCAAATATTTGTTACGGGAATAATTTCCCAAGAAACTCACCTCAAGTTTTTTGCTTATCTGATAGGTGGTATATAACTGCACATCGGTAAACGAGGGTTTGTATTGACCTTTTGTCTGCAAAGCGTTCAACACATATTGATTTGATTTCTGACGAATGCCAAACAAAAAGGTGAACTTTTCATTCTTCGAAGCTGCTTCCAAATGCGCCGAAGCTCCAAGCAAACTCAGCATCACCGAACCTGCCAACTTTTTAGGTTTTTTATATTGAATATCCAAAACGGACGACATCTTGTCGCCATATTTCGCATCAAATCCACCTGAAGAAAACAAAACGCCGGAGGTTAAATCCGAATTAGCGAAACTCAAACCTTCCTGCTGTCCCGAACGTTGCAACAAGGGGCGATAAATCTCCACATCATTCACATATACCAAGTTTTCATCAAAATTGCCACCCCTAACTGTGTATTGAGAACTAAGCTCATTGTTGGAATAGACCCCCAAGCTCGTTTTCTTCACCAACTCTTCAATACCACTTCCTGATGTGGACGGAATAAAATCTGCTTGTTTGATATCAATGCGTGTGATAACGGCTCGTTCATCTTTTGCAATAAATTCAAATGTAGGAATAGTCGTCGAAATAGAAACAATTATTTGATTCATTTGTTTCTTTTCGCCGGGGGTCAATATAATAGTATGTGTAACTTTTTGATAACCGACAAACGAAAAACCTATAATGATATCTTGATTAGCAGGAACTGTAAGTTGATAGTTTCCGTTCTTGTCCGTAGTCGTACCTGCCGTTGTTCCTTGAATTGTTACATTCACGTATTCCAATGCTGCGAGTTTCTCGTTGGTAACACGCCCGTAAATGCTTGCTTTTTCCTGCGAGAATGCTTGGAATCCCAAAATGAGAAATAGTATGCAGAAGAGGTGTTTTTTCATAGGATTGCTTATTCCTCTTGCTTTTTATTCTTAAACTTGCCGTCTTTCCATGCTTTGATAAACTGTGCCCAAGCCACCGGACTTAATAAATTGTTTACAGGATATTGCCCTGCGGTATATAATTGATTAACGTGATTGCCGATGGCATTCCTAAAATTCATTGAAGCGTCCATGCCGCCAACATCCAATCGGATACGTTTCTTAATGTCTGCGATATTTTTATCGGCACGTGCCAATGCATCATCTTTTATCTGTAGGTCAACAAAGGCTTGCTTAAACTGTTCGTAGGTGGGCCATGGGTATATTACGGTTTCGTTCATGATAAGTGTATCGGCACTCATCACCTGAATCAATGAATACCGGCTCGACCGAATGGTGTCGGGAATTCGATAATAGGTGGTTTTGCATCCCAAAGCATTAAAAACAACAACATCGTTCTTGTGTGCCACAAACGAAAAGAAGCCATACAAATCTGTAATGGTTCCACGCCAAGAATCTTTAATAAAAATATTTACGAAGGGAATAGGTTTTAAGCTATCGGCAGAAACCACCACACCCGAAAACTGAATCAGAGTAGAATCAGAAAGTTGAGCTGAAGCCTTTAAGGAATAAAGACACAGAATGAATATGAATATCTGAATAGGAATTAATAAAAGCTTTTTGCGCATTTTAAGGTATTTGTTCAGCAAAAATCCGAATAATAAATTTATAGTAAAGGTTATTTTTGAAAAATAAACGCCTTATGTAGAAAATTATTTTAATTCCGACAGAAATAAAATAAAAATGCTGTCACACCATGTGCAACAGCATGAATAATTTTATTACAAAACTCTTATTTCGTTAGGAAGCCTTTTGCGCGAGCTTTTTTCATAGTTGCACTAATACCATTTTTATCTATGGTACGTAGAGCCGCAACACAAACTTTCAGGGTAATCCATTTGTTTTCTTCGGGTATGAAGAATCTTTTTGTTTGCAGATTCGGAACAAAAGTCCGTTTTGTTTTGATGTTTGAGTGCGACACGTTGTTTCCAACCATCACTTTTTTTCCTGTTATTTCACAAATTCTAGACATTGTAATATATATTGCTTAATGATACTTTTTTAAAATCGGCTGCAAAGGTCTGCATAATTTTCGAGACTACAAAAAAAGATTGAGAAAAAGATTGAGAAAAAGATTAATTTTGCGGCAAAAATAATAATTTTATTCCATCAAGCAACCTTTTAGCTAAAACAATTGTCCTACATTGGTAACAAATATAAAAACTAGTAAAAATTAATAAATAGATATTACATATGAAAAAAACTCTAATTTTCTTATTGTTTGTTGTGTTGGCATTATTTGCTAAATCCCAAACATTTACAATTAACACCCAAGGAATTGTTTCGTCATGCACGGGCGATTTATACGATAGTGGTGGTACTGGTGGTAATTATGGTGATAATGAAAATTACATTCAAACCTATCACTCCACCGATTTAGTGAACACACACATGAGAATCACGTTCCATATTTTCGCTGCTGAGCCAGGTGATACATTAATTGTTTATGATGGGCCAAATATTACATCACCCGTGATAGGCAAATACAATAATAATAATATGCCTCCCCCTTCTGTAGATGCAACCATTTACAATTCATCGGGCGATATAACGTTTCAGTTTAAATCAAATGCATCACTGAATGCATCAGGATGGTTTTGTTCTTTAATATGTTATATCCCTTGCCAAACTATTTTGGCAACATTAAATCCTTTTATGACCATCCCACCACCAAATGACAGCAATTATATAGATATCTGCATAGGAGACTCCATTAAATTTGTCGCCACTGGTTCTGGACCAAATGCATTTCCGCAAGCAGGAGTTTTATATCAACAGGATAGCACCAACGTAACGTATGATTGGGATTTTGGTGATGGAACTACAGGCATAGGTCAAACTGTAACTAAATTATATAATTTTGCCCGAGGATATGACATTATATTAAATGTAACTGACATTCATAACTGTACCAATATAAATTCACTTGGAACAAGAGTACGCATCTCGCGAAATCCATTCGGAGTAGTGCATCCTGTGCCTGATTTATGTTCTTCTGATGATACTACGTATGTTACAATTGGATATAATTCTCAATCAGTAATAGTAATCGAACCAATTGAATCAAATCAAATTTCAACACAGCGTTTCGACAGCACCATGTTTATTCCTGATGGAGGTATATGTGTTCCCAATTGTTATAATACCAATGTTACCTTCAATAGTTTCTTGCCTGGACAAACCATTACAAGTGCTGCTGATATACTTTCCGTTACAATGGATATTGAACACTCTTTTGCTGGAGACCTTGGGTTTACGCTTATTTGTCCAAATGGTACGTCTTTGGTTCTTGACCCTAATGACCACTCCGGTGGTGCATTCTTAGGAATACCAAATGAAAGTGATGGCTCTCCTACATGTGCTGCATCGGCTAATCCGCCAGGTACGGGTTGGGTTTATGGATGGTCAACAGTTTACGCTCAACAAGGTTCAATGGTTTCTTTAGAGGTTGGAGCTTCACCTATTCCGGCAACGGATACCATAAATCATACAAACTATTTAACTCCTTCAAATCCATTTTCAGGACTAATAGGGTGCCCTTTAAATGGCACATGGAATCTTCAAATTTGTGACGACTGGGCTTCTGATAACGGATATATTTTCTGGTGGGAATTAAATCTTAGCCCCAATCTTTTACCATCCGCCTGGTCGTATAGTGTGCCTATTGATACAACATATTGGTCAGGCTCATTTTTCACTGTTATTAATGATAGTACCATTAGGATTGTTCCCGATTCAGGGGGGATTTTTCAATATACTGTTACAGTTGTTGATGCTTTTGGATGTTCTTACGATACTACACTAAACATTGAAGTTGTGAAAACACCTGATTTTAATCTTGGTCATGATACAGTTTTCTGCGAAAACCAAGTTCCTTATATTTTGAATGCAGGTCCAGGTAATGCTTATAATTGGTCAACAGGAGCTATTGTTGATAGTTTGTCTGTATCCACAACAGGTCAGTATTGGGTTACAGTAACAAATTCGAATATCGCAAATACACTGCAATGCCGACATGCAGATACTGTGTCGGTTACGGTCAATAATATACCGACCTCGTTATTTACTGTTACAACTCCAATTTGTCCGGGTGGGTACACCGTGGTGAATTATACGGGTAATGGAATTCCATCAGCCACCTATACATGGAACTTTGATGGGGGAGTAGCCACTCCATCGGGTGGCTTAGAAAACTACCATGTGAGTTGGGCAACACAAGGGGTTCATACCATTACCCTAACTGTAACACAGAATAATTGCGTTTCTACTACAACTACGCTCACTGTTTCGACAAGCAATCTTTCATCTGTTGCTTCGACTACATCCAATGCGTCTTGTTATGGATTCACGGATGGTAGTGCAACGGTTGCTCCAGTCAATGGCTTAACACCATACACCTATCATTGGAATACTATACCTGCTCAGAACACTCAAAATGCTTCAAACCTGGCAAACGGAAACTATATTGTTACAGTTACTGATAATGGGAATTGTATTACAATAGATACTGTGACCATAACCCAACCGACCGTATTGGTTTCAAGTTTGACTGACATTAATAGTGCTTTATGCTTTGGTGCAAGCAGTGGAAGTGCCACTGCAACAGCAGCAGGCGGTACTCCATCCTATACCTATAATTGGTCGGGAGGAACTTCTTCCGGTAATGGTGTTACAGGTTTGAGCCTAGGAAGCTATACGGTTACCGTTTCGGACAGTCATACTTGTGATACGGTGCTTTCCTTTACAATTGGACAACCTCCTCAACTAACCTTACATTTAGATAGTTTGAACGAAACTTGTATTGGAGCTTGCGATGGTAAGATTACAGCCACTGTAGGTGGAGGAATACTTCCTTATACGTATCATTGGAGTACTAGCACTTCTACAACAAACGTTGATAATAATTTATGTGCAGGAAGTTATTCGTTGACTGTTACGGATTCTAACAATTGCTCTATCAATGACCAGATGGATATTATTACCGTTAATATTTTATTTGCAAATGCAATCGTAGATTCTGTTCACAGTGCATACCAATTACCAGTAATCTTCACGAGCACTTCCAATGCTTATTCTTATCTATGGGATTTTGGCGATGGTCATACATCGAATGTTCAAAATCCTACGAATACTTACGATTCTCCAGGAACCTATTCAGTCACTTTAACAGTGAATAGCGGACCTCCAAGTAATTGTGTTGACGTTACTACAATTATCATCACAATATATATTCCATCTACTATACAAATTCCTAATATCATCACCCCGAATGGTGATGGATTTAATGATGTGTTTAAAGTTGTATCAAAAGGCTTAGGCACTGAAGAAATGAACATCTACAATAGATGGGGCAAGAAAGTATTTACATGGAGTGAGGTAGGCGGTACATGGGATGGAAAAGATGGAAGTAGAGAGTACTCTGATGGCGTGTATTTTTATATATTAAAAGCAGACGGAGCTGGTGACGGAAAACATTACGATGTTCATGGAACAGTTACGGTTTTGAAATAAAGAAAAAACATTCAAATCTCGAAAATTATGAAGAATATTAAATATTTGATTTCAGTATTGATTTTTAGTATTCTTTTAAGCAATGCTGTTGTTGGACAGATTTCTTTGACCTTTTCAGTTGATACCAATTATATATGTAATGGAAATGGTTGTTCATATAGCGGTCCTACTATTCTCATAAATGAAGTAATGTTAACACCATCCACAGGAGATGGCTCTATTTTTGATTCGGATAATACACGAAGAGGTGAGTGGATTGAACTTTATAACCCCGATAACTGTAAACCTGCTGATGTTTCTTGCTTTTATCTTGGCAACAATGCGCCGGACATTGCTAATTACGGTGGCGGTTATAGGATACCCGACCATACTATTGTTCCGGCAGGCGGTTTCTTAGTTATTAGGGGAACGAACGCTACGCCTGTTCCTGCAAACCTGCTCGTTCAAAATGGGGGTAATACGCTTGAATTTCTTGTTGACAATTTATTAGGGAACGTTTGTTTAGAATCCGGAGCTAATCGTTTATGGTTTCCAAATGCAGGAGGTTGGTTTGCTTTTTATGATAGAAATGGCGTTCCACAAGATGCAATATCTTGGTGCAGCCAAACCAATTCTTGTTTGTCGTGCAGCCCTTGTATAGCAACTTGTACTGGTTGTTCTATGGTTGCTTCTCTTCCATCTTATGATGCTGTTCCTGCAAATTTAAAGACATATATTACAAGTCTTAACCCTGCTAATTATATGGGTTCTTCATGGAGAAGAATTCCTGATGGAGGACCTTGGAGTAATGCAGCTGCGAGTCCTACAATTGGGAATTGTAATAGTATTTGTAACCCGATGGCTAGCATTACGTGCAATGGAGTTGCTATAGTAAATCCTACAGGGGGAACACCTCCATATTCTTATATGTGGAACGACCCTCAAGCCTCGCTTGTTGATTCTGCTTTTGGTCTTTGCGAAGGGTATTATACCGTAACTGTTACCGATGCTAATAGTTTACAAACAATAGATAGCGTATATATTCCGAATTTCAAACCGCAGGCTGTATTCACTACGGTGGCTCCTGTTTGCTTAGATGCAAATTCAATAAATTTATCATCTTATGCAACTCCAATTGGTGGCATTTTTTCGGGAGCGGGTGTTACGGATTCTACCTTTAATCCTCTAGCAGGCGGTGTGGGTGACCATTTGATTTTATACGATTATGCTGATGAGCATGCTTGCACAGATTCCGCAACAACAACCATTAAAGTGAATGGGATTCCTACATCTACTTTCACTGTAGTTTCACCCATTTGTGCTATGGGTAACTCAACAATAAATTATACAGGTAACGGCTTGGCTTCTGCTACTTATACATGGGATTTTGATGGCGGAACTGCCACACCCATTGGTGGCTTGCAAAATTATCATGTTTCTTGGTTCACCGAGGGGACCTACACGATATCGTTGATTGTAACACAAAACAACTGTGTATCTAGCATAACTTCTCATACCATAGTAATAAGCAATCTCCAACTCAATGCAACAACAACGGCAAACGTTTCTTGCTATAGCTTCGCCAATGGAACTGCAACTGTGGCTCCTTTAAACGGATTACCACCTTATTCATATCATTGGAGCACTTTGCCGGTTCAAGACACTCAAAACATAACAAATTTACCTCCGGGAATATATTTTGTTACTGTTACAGACAGTTTGAATTGCACTGCTTTTGATACTGTTACTGTGACACAACCTACTCTTTTGATTTCAAGTATTACATCTACACAAGATGCAACTTGCCATGGATTGAATAATGGAAGTGCCACTGCAAGTGCTTCCGAAGGAACATCATCTTACACGTATAATTGGTCAGGCGGAATACCAAATGGTGGGTCGGTGACAGGATTAGTTGCAGGAAACTACACAATTACTGTTTCTGATAGTCATGCTTGCGACACCGTACTTTCTTTTACCATTAATCAACCTACTGCTCTCACTTCATCGATAACCACCACCCATGATGTGATTTGCTATAATGACACCACGGGAGCAGCTAGTGTATCAGCAAATAATGCATCACCCCCCTACATTTACGCTTGGTCGGGAGGCAATCCAAATGGAGATACTGTCACAGGTTTACAATCAGGAACTTATTTCGTTACTGTTTCTGATAGCCATACATGTGACACGGTGCTTACCTTTCAAATTAATAATGGTCCACAAATATTTTTGACATTATTGGCAGATAACGAAGTTTGTCCCGGTAGTTGCGACGGTTCAATTTTGATAACAACCTTAAATGGTGCAACATTGCCTTACAGTTATCTTTGGAGCAATAGTGCAACTACAAATACTATAAGCCAATTATGCAATGGAGACTTCACTTTAACCATAACAGACTCCAATCATTGTAAGGCTTCAGCCCAAGCACACGTTGGTACTGATATCAGCGCCAATGCAAATGGATATGCTAACCCCAATAACTTTCCAACAGGTACACTCGTAAATTTTTATTATACCGGAGATACCGCAAATGTTACTTCTTATACATGGCAATTTGGTGATGGCGGCACTGCAAATGGACAATTTCCTATACACACCTACGAGATTCCGGATGGCGTAAACGTTTTTACGTATCATGATACCCTGACAATTACTTTCGGGACCTGCGCCGATGTGTTTATTTTTGATGTAATTGTTTATCGTCCATCTACCATTTTTATACCCAATATTATTACGCCAAACGGTGATGGGTTCAATGATGCATTTAGAGTGAAATCCGAAGGATTAGGCATGGAGGAAATGCTTATTTACAACAGATGGGGCAAGAAAGTCTTTACTTGGAGTCAGGTTGGTGGCAGTTGGGATGGAACGGACGGAAATAGAGAGTTTTCAGATGGCGTTTATTTTTATATTTTTAAAGCAGATGGCGAAGGCGACGGAAAACACTATGATATGCATGGAACGGTCACTGTTTTGAAATAATCTTAGATAATATAAAAAATAAATGTATCTTTGCCCTTAATCAACTGAGAATAAAAAATATCTGTTAATTACTATTGCACGTCAAATTTATCAATGATCATTTATAAATTCAATTTAACTATGAATAAGATTTCAAACTTTATCAAACCCCTTAAGAATTTCAGGACTATTTTTATTTTATTATTCGTTTTATTGAGTTCATTTCGAATGCTTGCACAACCTGCAAATGATGATTGTGCCAACGCTTCTTATATGGTACCAGGCACTTGCTGTACCTTTTATTATAATACAACCATTGGTGCTACAGCTTCAACCGGGGTAGCAAATCCTTCTTGCGGTGGATATGCTGGAGGTGATGTTTGGTTTCAAGTTGTGGTACCTGCATCTGGTGCTCTTATCATACAGACACAAACAATAAACTCTGCTTCGGATGCTAGCATGGCGATTTATTCAGGGGCTTGTGGTGCATTAACCGAAATTGCTTGTAGTGCTGATAATGGAAGTGACATTGACCCAATGATAAGCAGTAATACTCTCATCCCGGGCTCAACGGTATTTATTCGCTATTGGATGGCAAATGGTGCGGCAGGGGCTGACTTTAATATTTGTGTATATTCTCCTCCTGTGGAACTACCATGCACCAATCTAGGGTTTGAAGATAGTGGTACGGGATGGATAGCAACACTTGGCAATTCAGTAACAGGACCTGCAGGTGCTCCCACACCTACTTATATACCTTCTGTATTTTGTGCCGCAGTCGGCTCAGATAACAACCTAATGCTTTTTAGTAGCGGCAATGACCCGTATGGGGGATTCCCTTGTGTGTATAATGGGGTTTACTCGCTGCGTGTTGGTGACCCGGCTACTAGTACAAACAATGAACCGTACAATGCTGCTTCTATTCAACAGACCTTTATGGTGGATCCGAGCAATACAAAACTCTCTATTCACTTTGCCGCGGTTCTTCAGGATGGTGGACATAACGACAATATTCAACCCTTCTTTACCATGGAGTTGTTAGATCAAACAGGGGCAGAAATTGAGTGTGCACATTATATCGTTACAGTGCCTTATACGGGTTTTGTTTTGGCGCCTACAGGCACAAATGTGTATTATAGACCTTGGACCGAAGTCAATATGAATCTGACAAATTATGTTGGACAATCTCTAACTGTAAAATTTACTACCTCAGACTGCGAACACAGTAATAATGGAGCTCATTTTGGCTATGTTTACTTAGATTGTGCTTGTGCACCTTACGATATTATTGCACCCGATACGGTTTGTTTAGGGCAAACTGCAACTTTATATGCACCATTAGGAGCTGATACATACCTTTGGTCCACAGGTGAAACCGGAACTTCCATTAATATTACCCCAACGCAAGATTCTACATTTTATGTAACCATTACTGAAACAGCTATCACTACCTGTAGTAGTGTTTTGGAAGCACACGTTTTTGTTCGTCCTTATATTCCACCTACATGTAGTAGTAATAGCCCTATTTGCGAAGGAACAACCTTGAATCTTTTCTCCACGCCTCCTTCTGCTGCAGCCTATAGTTGGGTAGGACCGAATTCCTTTACAAGCACCGACCAAAATCCTACCATCCCAAATGCAACTCCTGCGGCAACTGGAACCTATACGGTTACGGTACAAAAAAATGGCTGTACGGGAACTATATCTGTTGATGTAGTTGTGAATCCCTTAGCTGTCGTAATCCCCTCGACTAATACGCCCATTTGTGCCGGTGGGAACATCAACCTGACATGCTCGCCCGATGACGCCCTGACGTATCATTGGACCGGACCCGGATCGTTTTCGAGTAGTATTCAAAGTCCAACAATAGCCAATGCAACACCTGCTGCAAGCGGCAATTATACCATCACGGTGTCGTATCCCGGGGGATGCACTTCTTCCGCTTCCACATACGCTACCGTTAATACTTCTGTATTGTTAAATGCTTCTATGACGGCTAATGTTTCATGCTATGGATTGGCTGACGGAACTGCCACCGCTATACCTTCGAACGGAACCTCACCTTACACATATCATTGGAATACTTTGCCTCCTCAGAATACCCAAAATGCTATTAATTTAGCTCCCGGTACGTATTATGTTACCGTTACCGACTTTGCCAGTTGCACCAATCTCGATTCTGTGGTCATCACCCAACCCACCGCCCTAAACGCTATGATTACTTCTGTGCATGATGCAATCTGTTATAATGCTACCACCGGATGGGCTACGGCAATTGCTAGTGGTGCCACATCGCCTTATACGTATTCTTGGTCTGGCGGTACAGGAAGTGGCGGTACAGTTACCGGACTCGGCTTTGGAAACTATACGGTTACTGTTTCGGATATTCACACCTGCGATACAGTGCTTTCGTTCTCCATTGGCAATGGTCCGCAATTGTTTTTATCCTTTTCAGATACCAACGAAACCTGCCCGACCTATTGTGATGGTGGCATAGCTGCTTTGGTGTCAGGCGGAACTTCTCCTTATGTGTATCATTGGAGCAATTCAGCCACCACTAGTTCTATCTCAAATCTATGTGCGGGTAGCTATTCGCTCACCGTTACCGATTCTAACAATTGTCCAATAAACAATCAGACCTCCATCATTACAACGACCATTGTCAATGCGGTGGCTAGCGTAGATTCGATTAATAGTGTTATTGGGCAACCCGTGAATTTCTATGGTTCGGGTGGCATGGGATATACTTGGAATTTTGGCGATGGCAGCGCGACATCCACGGCGCAAGACCCATCGCATACCTACACAACGGATGGTACATATTCTATCACACTTACGGTGTCGAGCGGTCCGCCTAATAATTGCTTGGATGTTACAACCATAGTCATCACTATTTTTATTCCTTCATCCATAATAATTCCGAACATCATCACGCCTAATGGCGATGGATTTAATGACGAATTCCGAGTTAAATCTATCGGGCTTGGCAAGGAAGAAATGATGATTTACAACAGATGGGGCAAGAAAGTCTATTCATGGAGCCAAGTGAACGGTTTCTGGGATGGCAAGGACGGCAACAAAGAGTATTCGGATGGTGTTTATTTCTATATTTATTCGGCAGATGGGGCAGGGGATGGCAAACATTATGATATGCATGGAACCGTTACGGTGTTGAAATAAACATACGCACTGCTACTTTGTTTCAGTTGCCGGGTTAATTTGTTGAATGGTTCATTGAGTTGAATGGTGACATTGTGGGATTGTTATAGTGTTGGATGATAATAAAAAAGGCTTGCTAGTGTGCAAGCCTTTTTTTTTATAGGAGTCCTATAAATTGCTTTTTCATCGTTGGACTTCAATTTTTAAAATGCTCATTTACTTTAGTAAACTCCGCTTTTAA
>CAIOYH010000028.1 GCA_903862465.1 uncultured bacterium
AAGCATAAGGAACGTTTGCCGGAATATACGATTAGTACGAAGTTGAATCAGATTCGTCAGGAAAAGACTGAGGAGCAGATTCAGATTGAGAAGATTGAGAATGGTTGTGATTTGTTTGTTACTTATAAAGATGAGCAGGGAGTGGCGTTGGCAGGGGTTGGTACGAGTGTGGTTGAGTATGGTTTGACGGCTGTTTCGGATGCGGAAGGGGATTCGCATGTGGCAACGGTGCCGACGAAGCCTCATGGAAAAGTGAGTGTGAGGAGTGTGTTGGCTGGATATGTTGCGAATACGGTGAGTAATGTGGATTTGAAAGCGGGAGAGGAAGTGGAGTTGCATGTGGTTTTGAGGAAGGTTGTGGATAGTGAACCGGATGTGCCGCCTGTGAGTTAGGGGGAGGAAACCCCAAGCTCCAAATACCAAATTCCAAGGTATGCCGCCGGTATGAATTCCAATCCTTTGAAAAAAGGGGCTATTTAACCCCAACCCCTTAAAAAGGGGCAATAACAGGGAGGGATTTAAATTGGAAGGCGGATGATGCGGATTTTAATTAGGACGCTGATGACGCTGATTTTTAAGATTGAAGATGATTTTAGGCGGGAGCCTAAAAAGATATGCACGACTTAGGCACAGCCTAAGCCTGGGAATTAACCAAAAGGATAAAAGGTAAGCAAAATGATTATTGAGGATATAAAACTTAAAAAAATAGTAAATGAATTTATAGAATTTGAAAAGACTAAATTGGATGTAGGATTTAATTTTTTTCAAACAATCTCAGATACATTTTACAAGGAAAATTTTCATAGTGACATTTTTAAAGCACTTTTGGAAATTCCTATTATTTTTTCAAATTTTAAATATGCTATTGCACAAAACTTAAAAATCAATTTGGACAATCATTATAATTATTCAAATATAAAAATTAATCGCGAATTAGGGAGAATTGATGTTTCAATAATTGACGATCTTTCAAAAAGAGTTATAATTATCGAGAATAAAATTAATAATGCTAAAGACACTTTCAGACAAATTCCGAAATATGTGGAATATTTTGAAAATAAGAAATATTACGTTGATTTAATAATATATCTTTCGATTGATGGAGATAAAAAACCAAATTTGTCAGATTGGACAGAATCGGAAATAGAGAAAATTAATCCCAAACTTTATACTATGTCTGGTGCGCTATCTACAAAACAATTATGCTTAACATCAATACTTCAAAATTCCTATCATGAAATAATTGAAATAGAACAAATAGCTTATGTGCGCCAATATTTAAAACTATTAAAAATCTTAACTAGACAAAATTTAAATTCGAAAATTATGGAAAAACTTTTTCACGAAATAATAGATGGGTTAGACATTGAAGAACTATTTGCATTTCGACAAATGATTAATGATTTGCCAAAATACCGTGCACAAAAAATAAAAACTTTTTTTTCCGATAATGTTGCGCCTTTTGAAGATGTTTTAATATGGAAAGATACAATCACATATTTTAATAATTTTAAATTAGGAGAATCAAATTATGCGATTGACATTTCTTGCGGGGAAAGGGATTATGTAGTATCTTTTTTTGATAGAAACAGTACAAATGACAATATAACTTCAAAGAATTTAATTGGTAATATTGTTGATAAATTTACTGAAAAAGAAAATGATAATAGATTATACTGGAATTTCAATTTTCCAAAAGAAGAAAAGAAACTTTATGAATTTATCAAAGATTTGAACTCAAAACTTAAGGATATTAAAAATAATACCTAATATTTGAGTTCTTCGAAATTCACTCTCTCTTTTTATTGCATTGTATAATATTTCGCCCCTAAAGGGGCTTAAAGGGTGTATGGGGTGTATTTTTTCCCGACATGAATGTCGGGGCTACAAATATTTCACCCCTAACGGGGTTTAGGATGGCAGAAAATACAATTGGGGCATTTGGCAATCGGGGCAGAAGATTTTCTGCCCCTACATGGCATGGGAATTATTGGGGGGATACATGGAAATGTTAGATTAAAAGTCAAGGAGATAGCCCGTTGGCACGCGCGCAAGGGATTGGAGAGGAAAGCCCACAGCGCCGTTATTCAGGCGCGAGGACTTGGAACGTAAAGCCCGACCCCCGATTTTCTCGGGGGATGCGCCCAAAGAAAAAAAATCCAAGCTCCAAATTCCAAGCTCCAAATTCCAAGAAAAGCCCCTGCGAATTACGAAAGTCCTACGAATTACGAATTTTCTAATTACGAATTACGAATGTGCGAATGGGCGAATATGGATAGGGGGAATGTTTATAAAGTTTGGGATTTTGAGGTTGGGTATCAATTTTTTTTATAATTTTACACACGAATTTTTAAAAAAAGAAGTTTAGAGAGGCATGACTGTCAAACAGGGAGAATATTTACAAAGGGTGAATTCGGTTTCGGACTTGAAGAAATTGGATTTGAATGAGTTGCCAAAATTGTGCGAGGATATCCGTCAATTTATTTTGGATGCTACTTCATTCAATCCGGGTCATTTGGGGGCGAATTTGGGGACGATAGAGCTGACGGTGGCGCTGCATTATGCGTTTGATGCGCCTTATGATAAGTTGGTTTGGGATGTGGGGCATCAAGCCTATACGCATAAAATTTTGACGGGCAGGAAGGATGTGTTTCATACAAACCGCATGTATAAAGGCATTAGCGGGTATCCGCGGATGGCGGAGAGCGAATATGATGCGTTTGGGGTTGGACATTCGTCCACAAGTATTTCGGCGGCCTTGGGTATGGCGATAGCGTCGAGCATAAAAGGGGAGAAGGATAGGCAACATATTGCCGTTATAGGCGATGGCTCGATGACGGCAGGGATGGCGTTTGAAGCGATGAATCATGCTGGAGTGGCGAAGTCGAACCTCTTGGTGGTGCTAAACGACAATGGTATTTCTATTGATAAAAACGTGGGTGCGCTGAAAGAATATCTGATAGACATCACTACTTCACGGTTTTATAATCGGCTGAAAGGGAATATTTGGAATATCGTTAAGGGCAAAACAATACGGAGGATGATTAATAAGTTTTTGTTGAACTTGAAATCTGCCATCGTGAAGCAAAGTAATTTGTTTGAGTCGCTAAATTTCAGGTATTTTGGTCCTGTGGATGGTCATGATGTGGTTCGTTTGGTGAAGATTTTTCGGGATGTGAAACAACTGCAAGGACCGAAGATTTTACATTGTATTACGGTGAAGGGTAAAGGTTTTAAGTATGCGGAAAAGGAACAGACGCGGTTTCATGCGCCTGGGGTTTTCGACCGCAAAACAGGCGAAGCGAAGGAACAAAGCAATCATGATACACCACCGAAATATCAGACGGTGTTTGGCAAGACGTTAGTGGAGTTAGCGGATGCGAATGAAAACATAGTGGGGGTTACGCCTGCGATGTTGAGCGGCTGTTCGATGAATATTATGATGGCAAAATATCCGAATCGAACCTTTGATGTGGGCATAGCGGAGCAACATGCGGTTACGTTTTCCGCGGGATTGGCGGTGCAGGGTTTGGTGCCCTATTGTAATATTTATTCGAGTTTTTTGCAACGTTCTTATGACCAGATTATTCATGATGTGGCATTGCAAAATCTGCATGTGGTGTTTTGTGTTGACAGAGGGGGTTTGGTGGGCGAGGATGGCGCGACGCATCATGGGGCGTATGATTTGGCGTATTTGCGCTGTGTGCCGAATATGGTTGTTGCGGCGCCGATGAATGAGGAAGAGTTTCGGGATTTGCTCTATACGGCGCAGTTTGAGGCGGTGCCTTTTGCGATACGTTATCCGCGCAGTTTGGGCGTTATGGTGGATTGGAAAACTGAATTTAAGCGGCTACCGATAGGCAAAGGACGCAAGATAGTGGACGGGGATGAGGTGGCAATTATCAGCATAGGACATCCCGGGAATTTTGCGTTGAAAGCGATTAAACGCTTGGAGGGACGCAGTGTTGCGCTGTATGATATTCGCTATTTGAAACCTTTGGATGAGGAACTTTTGCATGAAGTTTTGGGGAAACATAAAAAAATTATTACGCTTGAAGATGGAACTATCATTGGGGGCTTGGGTTCGGCGGTGCTTGATTTTATGAACCAATATGGCTATCAGGCTGAAGTGGTGAAGTTGGGCATTCCCGATACGTTTGTGGAGCAGGGTTCGTTGGCGGAATTGTATGCCGAATGTGGTTATGATGAGAATAGCATCGTAGAAGCCGTTGAGAAACTTTTAAAACACTAAGATATATTGCCATTTAAAAATCTTTTTCGCAGGAAATCTATTGCTGATATACTTCGTCATGCGGATGATGAAAGTCATGTGGGGCATAAGCTCAAACGGAATCTGAGTTTGTTGGATATTACTGCGTTTGGGATAGCTGCCATCGTGGGAGCCGGGATTTTTAGTACGATAGGTAATGCAGCGGCAAATGGGGGTCCTGCGGTTTCTGTCTTGTTTATTTTTACAGCGATAGCGTGTGGTTTTTCGGGATTGTGTTATGCGCGATTTGCTTCGGCGATACCCATCAGCGGCAGCGCTTACACGTATGCTTATGCGAGTTTTGGGGAACTTATTGCGTGGATTATCGGGTGGGATTTGATTATGGAATATGCGGTGGGGAATATAGCGGTGGCGATTTCGTGGTCGGATTATTTCACGGGTTTGTTGAATGGTTTTGGATTGCATGTGCCTGAATATTTTTCTACAGATTATTTGAGTGCTTCGAGGGGCTATACTGCAGTGGTGGAGCAATTGCATTCGGGCACGGCTTTGAGTCAAGTTTCGGCGAGTTTGCAAGAAGCGTATTCGGCATGGATACACGCGCCGGAGATTTTTGGCATTAGGATTATTGCGAATATACCGGCATTCGGTATCGTTGTTTTTATCACGGCTTTGGTTTATATCGGCATACGTGAATCGAAAATTGCGAGCAATTTGATGGTACTGCTGAAGGTGGTTATATTGTTGTTGATAGTGGCGGTGGGTGCGTTTTATGTGAGTCCGCACAATTGGAGTCCGTTTGCTCCGAATGGCATCACGGGAGTTTTAAAAGGGATTTCGGGGGTGTTTTTTGCGTATATTGGTTTTGATGCGATTTCGACTACGGCAGAAGAATGTAAGCGACCGCAACGGGATTTGCCGCGAGCCATTTTGTTGTCGTTGTTGATTTCTACGGTGCTTTATGTGATGATAAGTTTGGTGCTGACGGGTATGGCGCCTTCCAAAGAATTGGCAGTGGGCGACCCCTTGGCATTTGTGTTTCATCGTTTGAATTTGACGGGATACTCGGGCATTATAGCCGTGGGTGCTGTAATATCCATGGCGAGTGTGTTGTTGGTGTTTCAAATGGGGCAGCCGCGCATTTGGATGAGCATGAGTCGCGATGGGTTGTTGCCTAAGAAGTTCTCGACGCTACATCCAAAATATAAAACACCTGGGTTTTCGTCTATCGTCGCAGGGATTTTGGTGGCGATACCCACCTTGTTTTTGAACTTGACGGAAGTGACAGACTTGACGAGTATCGGGACCTTATTTGCGTTTGTATTAGTATCCGGTGGTGTGTTGATTTTGGATGATCCGAAAAAAAACAAACAGCTTACGGATAAAAAGGCATTTAAAATACCATATTATAATTGTAGATATTTTTTACCTGTGATATGGACGGTTGTTTTTGCAACAATTTTTATGTTGAACCAAGAAGTTTTCTTTTCATTTTTTCAGAAAGATATTCTTTCGGAATGGAACGACATACTACAGAAAATACCGTTGATGGCATTTATATTGGTCGCCATGATCGTAACGGTCTTAGCTATTAAGAAGCAATTTTCGTTGATTCCTGTGATGGGTTTGTTGACCAATTTCTATTTGATGTCGGAGTTGGGGATAACAAATTGGCTACGTTTTTTGATCTGGCTTGTGATAGGATTAGCCCTATATTTCACTTACGGATTCAAGCATAGCCGACTCAGTGAACGCATTTCTTAACAGTGGAAATTTGGTTGTCTCGAAAAATAGGTTTATCTTTGTTGCGTCGTGATATATTTTGTGGTATATCTTTGACTTAAAATTGTGGTTTAATTTAGTCCGATCGGATATGATTTGAGCCATCACACTTAGAAATTGGCAAGCGGTTTTTCATCTGTCCGTATTGCAAAAATGCTAAAAAGTATGATTAAAAAAATTAGAGTAGAATACGTTTTGTTTGGATTGTTTTTGTTTTTGATGGCTATCATGATACCTGATATTCATAGCCAAACAGGGACTCAAGGCACCTTAGTTCGCAACGACAACCCTATCAAAAATGACAGTATTCGCAATGACAGCGTCAGGACTTATACCTACAACGAAAGAGTTGTGGATAGCGTGATTAAATATGGCAAGAAATTCCTCGGGCTGCACTATAAATATGGTGGATATACTCCTCAGGGATTTGACTGCTCAGGTTATGTATCGTATATTTTTGGGAAATATGGTTATAGTTTTCCACGCTCCTCATCCGGCATGGCAACAGTGGGTGAAAAAGTAGATATTAAGGAAGCTCGTAAAGGGGATTTTATTTATTTTAAAGGAAGAAGTACAAAAAGCAGCCATGTAGGGCATGTTGCTTTAATCATTGCTGCCGATTCGGGCAAAATTACGATGATGCACTCGTGTCATCGCGGTGTGCTTATCGAAAAATTTAATTCGAGCGATTATTATAAGATTCGATATCTGATGTGTAGGCGATATCAGTTTTAACCCAAATTCCGCAATAGAAAATAAATGATTATTTTTGCATCAAAATCCTAATGCGTAGCATTAGGAAAAAATGAGTTATGGAATTTGATATATCCTTTACCAATAAAGAGATTACGCCATGGGGCGGAATGGATTTTTTGCGCCAAATGTTGAAGAAAATTGGCTTTAGAGAGCTAGTTGAGAATAATGTTGATTTACCTGTTTCAGGATCTAATCGAGGATATAAAACTTCAACAATTGTAGAAGGTTTTATTACTAGTA